>JBHHZR010000018.1:0-32266 GCA_046758125.1 Candidatus Nitrosopumilus sp.
GCTACAGGATTACTAAGAATAATTTGGTGATTCTAGATGTTTTCTACACGGCCAAAAAACATATTTTCTTTATAAACAAAATGGGCAGGCATCAAACTAATTTAACAAAACTCGCCCCCGACATTACAGAATCAGTTTAAAGTTTTACAAATTATCTGAAAAATGATGTGTTTGTTTATCTACTCGATCTTGTGGTTTTTTGTATTCATCAGGGTACGATGCTCTATTGGATCTTTCTCGAAGCATCTCTTCATGTTCTTCTCTTGAATGATGGAGTCGATCTTTTTCATGAAGAAATTCCTTCCCACAGTGTTGACATTTCACTATAGTTTTATGGTGTTCATGTCTGACATGGTTTACCAAATCCTCATGATTTGAGAATTTTGTATCACATTGCGTACAGTCATTTTTTTTATCATGAAAAAACTTCATTAAAATTCATTTTAGTATAATGAATTTTAATCTCGATTAACAATGTTAACTAATCCTTTAATGAAATAATTTCCTTTAAGAAACATGGGGTTTGGGAAAACATGTCCATTGTGTAAACAAGACTTTGAATCACTTGTCCTGTACATGTCACACATTAAAATTAATCATAATAAAGTCTCTCCAGAAGTGTTTACAAAAACCAATAAAGAACTGAAATGGTCATTTAGAAATTAAGATTAAAGAATTTGCAGATATTTTCAATTCTTTTCAGATGAGAAAAAATCAAAAACAGTGTCTTTTTTTAGACTTGAATCTTTTTATGAGATTGGGTGGAATTAGTTTTATGGAATTAAAATCTGAAAAATCAATTAAAGAATATCTAAAAAAATTACCTGATGACACAATAATCAAGTACTATCTTGATGTGGAATACTCTCCTTTTCCAGTACTAGTAATTGAAGAATATACTCGTAGATTCAAGCGTAAAACCAAAGATCAAATAGTTAAAGATCTAAAATACCAAACTCGTCTTGCTCGCAAGAAAACTAAACAATTAGGCAAGATGGCAAAAAAGAACAAACTAGTACATGAACTCACTAATGAAAAATCAGAAGAAATTATCAAACAAGCAAAGAAAAAAGGTTATGAGATTAGTGAAACAATTCTACAAAAAAGTGGTAGATTAGGCTCTAGATTAAAAAAGACTACAAAATCAAGAGTTCAAAAAGGAATAACTAGTGGTAAAAAATTAAAACGCACTAATCAAAAAAATTTAGAATTATTAGAAAAGCTTGGAGAATTAAAGAAAGCGGGAATAATTACAAACAAAGAATTCCAAGAAAAAAAGAAGAAAATTCTTTCCAAAATTTAGATTTTATCTAAAAAAGACCAAAGATTAGCCATAAATTGAATTAATGTTTTATCACAAATAATAGATTTAGAAATTACGTCTTTAAACAAGAACCTTAACAATGTTAACTGAAGTATATTACTGAGAAATCAACAAAAAAATAATTGGCAAAATTAACCTGCAGAGACTATGGTTTTGAATGTGAGTTTGTAGCTGAAGGCGAGATTGAACAAGTAATTGAAAAATTTGGACAACACACAGAAAATGAACATGGGATAGATTATTCCAAAGAAGCTCTTATGCAAGTAATCATGAGAAAAACAACTCGACTGTAAAAATGAGATGAATTCACAATGATTGAAAATCTAGACTTTACTATTTTTACTCATTTATTGGATTCTGTATTTCTTCAGGGAGATGGAGGAATTTTTGGATTTTTAGGACAAGGCAGAACAGCATTGGGAAGTGATGACCCAATAGTAAAGGGAGTGATTCCCACATTATTTGCAGTGTCTGCATTTGGAATTGTACTTAATTTGTTTAATTCTGCAATTAGAAAAAAGATGGTTGATCAGACAAAACTACAAAGAATTATGAAAGAAACACGTGGATGGCAAAAAGAAAGAATGGCTGCAATGAAAGCCAAAGATCAAGAAAAGATAAACGAGTTAGGAAAAAAATCCGCATACATGAACAAAATGTCAATGGAGATGATGCAGATGAATATGAGACCTATGATGATAACCTTTGTTCCATTAATTTTGATATTCTATCTTGTACTGCCGCAACTATTTGCACATACTGTAGCATTGTCTCCCATATCGTTAAATGTAATTCCAGGAAATTTCTTTCATTTAACATGCACATCTGCACAAGCAGCGGATCCTGAAAATGTTTGTACCCAAGAAAATGCCTTGTATCTTTGGGCATGGTATTTTCTTTCCTCTATTGCATTTAGTGGAATTATTATGAAATTGACCAAAACTTCAATGAGTATGTAGATTAGTATTTACAGCCAAAATTCAGAATATTAAATATACAATTCTGCATAATTATCTGATTTCTATTTTCATTTTTTGCTGAATTTGTATCTACTTTTCACGTTTTGGTTTTGAATGTGCTTTTATCATATGTCTTTTTGTTCGTTCTGGATCAGTAAATTCCATATCACAAATTTTACACGTATTTGAAAATTTGGGATCTCTTTTAAAAATACTCTTTACTGAACTTTTGCTAATTGACAATTTTGACTTCATGCTTTATCCAGAAATTTGCTCTTATAAGGAATTGCTTAACATTGTTAGTCTAATATTCATAATAGTTAAAGTAGCATAATTTGTATTCCAATTATTGGCCAGTTCCAAAAAATATCGTGATAAAATCTACATTGTAAAAGACATCATTCTTACTCTTTCAGAATATGGTGAACTCAATCAAACTGCATTGTTTAGTTTTTGTGGATTAAATATTACAAAACATAAACAAATTTTAGATAATCTTGAACAAAATGAATTCATTCAAAAAATAGAAACAAAGGGAGGAAAAAGAACAATCACAATTTTCAAGGTTACAAATAAAGGAATGAATTTTTGTCACGAAATAATAGAACCGTATGAAAAATTATTTCCAAGAAGGAGTCTTTCTGATTCCCAATGAATAGAGGCTTACTCATCATCTAGATGATATTTTGTTGCTATTTGTTTATCTAAATCATCTCGTTTCTTCAAATAATCACAATATCTTTTATTCCAAGAATTAAGAGATCTAAATTGCTGTATTCCTGTAACCAACCAAATTCCTGAAGTGACTAAAACTACAGTTAGCAAGACAATCAACATTAGTGCAAAATCCCTCTCATTTTCTATCAAAAGAAAGAATTTTGGATGTGTGAGAAGATATGATGAAATTGCTATTGCAAGTGGTGCTAAAATAATAGCAGATAATGAAACACCAAGCATTAATCCTTTGATGTGCTGAATTTTTTCAATAAACATATCCATGGAACTTAGAATATCTTTGTTATTTGACAAATTTTTCTACCTCTTTTATATTCAAATAATAAATTTCCATATATTCTAAATTAAGCAAGCATGAGGAGATATTAAAATTTCCTAAAGAACTCATTCTTGAATAAATAAAAGATCAAAGTAGTATATAGCAAGTACTTAACAATGTTAATTCAATTTTATTAAAAATTTAATGCAATGATTTGCATGGGAAAAAAAGAAGACAAAGATGATGAAGATGAAAATCTTGCAGCTAAAAAAAATGAAGATTGGTGGAGATTAGAAAAATTTCAGATAGGTAGGCGAAAAATTGCTTAGACATGGCATTTCAATGTAAAGGATTATGTATTTTCTTAAAATCCAAAAGGGTATCTACATCAAAAAAATATGAAAACGGACAAAAAAGATGTACATTGTGTTCAATTTTTTTAGAAACGATGAATATGCGATGTCCCTGTTGTAAGGCTATGCTTAGAACAAAATCTAGAAGAAACTATCATCGTATAGGATAAATTAAATTAAAAAATAGCGAGAAAATGGAAAAACGAATAGCAGAAAGATTTTCTAGGATGAATTATTCTCGCCAAAGTTATTTTTGAAATCAAGTATTTACAGTATAATTAACAATGTTAAGCGATTGCTAAATATCAAAATAGGATATAATTTGCAATGTAGAAGCTAATGTAGTTAAAATGGTGTTTCCTAGAATTAATTTATGTCCACATATTGTAAAACTAGGCTCATTTCACTCCCAAGACCTGCAGCCAGCAGCACCATTTTGGCTTCTGCATTTTTATTAGAATTTTTAATCTAATTAAGAATTATTTGTACAAGAACTACTGCAATTGTAAGTGTTGTATCATTTATCCCTAATTTCACATTATGTTAGTTACTCTTAGCAATATTTAGAAAATAATACAAAACAATATGCAGAAGCAAATGAAAAGTGTTCAAGTGACTTGTGACTTTAGATGAAACACTGAATTATGAAACAAAGTTTCACATTCCAAACACCTTTCTTGGAGTAAGAGATGCTTCTGCATAGAATCTTTTTAACATATTGGTATTTAGACAAGACTTAACATTGTTAATCTAATTTTATTGTTTGAGAATAAATTAGGAATTTGGATATACTGTAAAAAGATCTTGAAAATATAAGTAATACAGATATGAATTATTGATTTGTTTTTTGTTTTCGGTATAGAGTAAAAAATAACGTCAAACCTATGGCAACCCAAATTATTGAGACAAATATTGCAGATTGATTAAGGTAGAACATCAAACCAACACAAGAAATCGCTCCAATTATTGGCACAACAGGGTATAATGGAACCTTGAAAAATCGTTTGGTTTGTGATTCTGATCTCCTCAATTTTATCACAGAAAGATTAACAAAAAGATATGTAAACAAACTTCCAAAATTCACTATTGATGCAATTGCTTCAATGCGATCGTAAAAAATTCCTGCAAAAATTACTATTACAATACCTGCTATCAAAATAGAAAAATAAGGAGTTCCGAATTGTTTACTGATTTTATCAAATTGTTGTGGAAGTAGTCGATCTCTTCCCATTGCAAAACTTGCTCTAGTGCCTCCAAGAATGCTACTTAGAACTACGGATCCAGATGCAATCAGTGCAGAAAATGAAATAAATTCAAAAAGCATAGAATTATCAGAAATTACTAATGCTATACTTCCTAAAGGATGAGCATCCTTTGATACGTCATTCCAATCTAAAACTCCTATCAACAAAAAAGCTACTGCCATATACAAAACAAAGGTGACTCCAAATGCAATCATCAGAGCCCTTGGGATTGTTTTATGAGGATTTTTTGTCTCCTCAGACATCATTGTTACTGTATTGAATCCTATGAACACAAAAAATATTATTGCAGCCCCATTTAACATGCCTCCAAAACCAGTTGCAAAAAATGGAGTGTAATGACCAACATCAAAGTGTTGAAATAAATAAAATCCTCCAAACATCAATAAAACCACTATTGCAAAAATCTTAATCAAAACCATTACAGATGCAGCATGAGTTGTTTCTTTTACTCCTATGAAATTCAAAACGCAAAGTACTATAGGTAATCCAACTGCTGCAAGAATTATTGGTAACACCCCCTCTAATCCAAATACTGAAGTAAAATAAGCTGCAAAACCAATAGACACTGCAGATCCTCCTACCAAATAATCAAAATACTTGAACCATCCAACAAGAAAACTCCAAAATCGTCCAAATGCACGTTTTGTGTATGCATAGCTTGCACCTGTTTCGGTTATAAAAGATGATAATTCTGCTGCAGACAGTGCAGTCATCATTGCAACAACTCCTGCTATCAAAAATGAAAAAATTACTGCAGGTCCTGCAATTCCTGCAGCAACTCCACTTAGAACAAAAATTCCTGCACCAATAATATTAGCTATACCAACTGAAGCTGCTCCAAAAGTTCCAACATTTCTCTTTAGTTCAGTCAAAAATGCCTATTATCCTTGTAGATGTGATATTATTATGTGATTACCAATACAGGCACTTTAGAATGTTGAACAAGAGCATTTGAAACACTTCCCAGTGTAGGACCAGTAATCTTTGTAGTGCCTCTTTTTCCCATAACTACCAAGTCAAATTTTCTTTTCTTCATCAAACTGAGAATTTCATCAGATGGATTTCCATATAGTATTTTTTCCTCAATTTTGATATTTTTTTTCAGGGCGTCTTTTTTTACATCAACAAGAAATTTTTTTACATGTGCAATAACAGTTTCTCGATAGGGTTCAACAATTTTGGCCATTGCTTTATGATATGCAATTACATGTACCACAGTTACTGTAGATTTGGTAAGAGATGCCAACATCAATGCTTTTTTCAAAGCAAGTTTTGCATTTGCTGAATTGTCATATGGTACTAGAATTTTTTCAAATATCATGATATAACTTTGTTTTTTGTATAAATTAACCATGTCCTAAAATTCAAGGATGAGAATCATCATGAATAATGAATCAATTTTATGAATTATTTTTATGTTGAAAAAAATCTACTTTATATGAATACAACCATCTCAAATTCAAAAAAAGTACTGGATAAGAATTTTAAGTGTTATCATCTAGGTTTTTATCAATTAAAAACTAAAAAATCCTATTCAATTTATTATGCTGTTTAAGTTCATCAAAAATAACATTTATGACAACGATTTGTAATTTTCTTGTAAATTATTTCAATTACAAATGAAGAACCAACCATTATTACGAAAATCATGATATTTTCAATAGATGTTATCTTAGATTCAAAAATAAGTACGCTTAATGCTGCAAGGCAACCTATGCCACCTATCATCGAAATCCATTTTCTACTGCGTGTTTTTTTGTGCAACCGAAAGTTTGAAAAATTTACTGCAGCAAAAATTAGTAAAAATCCTGCGCTTCCCATTACTGCAATACTACTAAGATCAAATAGATTTGCAATAATTAGGGTGAGAACAGATGTGATTATTAATCCCTCAATAGGACGATTCCAAATTTTTCGTTCTAGATGTTTTGGCAGCTCTCCAGTTTTGGCAATGATATAGCTAATTCGAGATGCTCCATACAATGTTGCATTAATTGCAGAACCTGTAGAAAAAAGTGCAGCAATTGCAATTATTACAAATCCAATATGTCCAAGAAACGGTTTTGCACTCTCAGCAAGTGCATAATCTTGGGATTCTACAATCTTATCTAGAGACAGATTTCCTACTGTGACTATTGATACCATCACGTAAAGACCAACCACAAATAATACTGCAGTATAAAATGCTCTTGGAAGCGTTTTTTTGGGATTTTTTACATCGCCTGCAGTATTTGCAATTAATTCAAATCCCTCATATGCCAAGAAAATTATCATACCTCCTGCCATGAGAGTTATTGGAGCACTCCATGTTGAAGGTTCTAATTTTTCAAACTGGACACTCCAAAATCCAATTACAACAAATACCACTAGAATTGCAATTTTAATAAAAACAATTATCTCTTCAGATTTTCCTACTACTTTTGCACTAAGAAAATTCAATAATGTAAATGAAATGATGATGGCACTTGTTAGTGTGTGTCTCCAAAATGTCTGATCTTGTTCAGGAAAAAAAGTAGCACCATAGCTACCAAAGGCATATGAGTATAAAGACAACATCACCACATAGCTTATCCAAAGGAGTATGTTCAATCCACCAGTTAATGTACCTGTTCCAAGCCCTTGATTTAGAAACTCAACTGTTCCTCCAGAACTTGGGAATGTAACTGATAGTTTTGAGTAAGAATACGCAGTAATTAATGCAACTAATCCTGCAATGAAAAATGCTAATGGAGCTCCTCCGTGTGATAAATTAACTGCTAGACCAAGAACAGCAAAGATTCCACCTCCAACCATTCCACCTATACCAATTGAAACTGCTGACCAGAAACCAACAGTTTTTTTATTTTCCATTAGATATTCTATTTTATTACAAGTACTGGTATTTTTGAAGAATGCACTACATGGTTAGAGGTACTACCAAGAAATAACTCTCCTATCTTACCCATTCCTCTAGAACCAATAACAATCAAATCAAAATTGTATTTTTGTGCAAAATCTACTATGGTTCTGCCTTCTTCACCATATTCAATAACATCAAGGAATTCTACTTTTTTTCTAGTGCACATTGCCTTTGCTACTGACATGAATCGTTTGCAACGTTTGCTTAGTGCTTTCCCAAGGATAGTTTTCATCATACCCATTTCTGTTGGAAATGCCTGAATCACAAATATTCCAACTATTGATGCATCAGTTTGTTTTGCCAGTTGAATCGCTTTTTTTAATGCTCGAGTAGAGTTTTTGGAGCCATCTAACGCAACAAGAATTTTTTTAATCACGATTTGTTCCTCTTTATTTTATAATTAAAACGGGGCATTTTGCTCTTTGCATAATTCCATTACTTACACTTCCAAGAAGTACTTTGTCATATTTTCCTCGCCCAGAAGAACCCATTACTATAAGATCAATTTTTTTGGATTTTGCAAAAGAAATTAAAGCGTTTACTGTACTCTCAGATTCTACAATTTTTAAATCGACAGAGACTGAATTTTTCTCTCCCATGTCCTTTAATTTAGAGAAAAGTTTCTTTGTTTGATTCCTGGCATTTTTTATAATATTTTTGTTGATTCTCTTATCAATGTACCATCCTCCCAGGTCTGCATTATCTAAGCAAGCAACAACCTTAAGATTAGACCCATGTTGTTTAGCTAGATCTACTCCAGTCTTGAAAGCATTATTTGCAGGAATTGACCCATCATATGGGATTAAAATATTCTTAAACGTCATCTATTTTACCACCATAACTGAGCATTTTGCTTGTTGTGTTACTCCATTTGCAACACTACCAAGAATTAATTTATTCAAACCAGTTCTACCATGTGAACCTAAAACTATAAGATCAATTTTTTTGGATTTTGCAAAATTAATTATTTCTTTTATTATTGCTGTTCCTTGTTTAATTTTTACAGTAATTGGAACATTGCTGTTTTTTGCTGCAGATTCTAGTTTGTAGATAAATTTTTTAGCATTACTTTGCATTTTTTTAATCACTTGAGGATTGATTTTAGAAAATCCAACTACTGCTGAATACTCTCCCTCTATGACTGTAAATATTGTAATTTTAGAACCATCTTTTTTTGCGATTTCTAATGCTTTTCGAAATGCTCTATTAGAAAAACTCGTTGCATCATATGGCACTAGTATATTTTTAAAAATCATGATAGTTGTTGTGTTTATCTAAATTAAATACATACATATGATTCTCAAAAATGAAATCATTTGAAATAATTTGAAATTTTTAGATATGATTTTCAAAAATGTAAATCAAGTAATTCCGTTAAATAGATAATTGCTCTAATTAATACATGGTCAAAGTACGAAAAGTTGGAAGCAGAGGTACAAGTTCTTATGAAAAAGACGAAGGTCCACAAAACTGGGCAGGAGATGCCTATAGAAAAGTTGAGCTAAACAGACTCAAAAAAACTCCAAAAGGTGAAACAATGCATTTGGGCCGTGGAGTTAGAACTAGCAAAGCAAAGGATTTGCCAGATCCAAAACCAAGACCCTCAACAGAAGGAATGACAAGAATTACAAGTAGAGGAACTGGTTCCAGAAAAAGCAAGAACAAAGGTAGTTAAAATTTTTTCACAGACAAGAATCTGTGATAAAAAGAGAAATCTTTTCTAAATTATTGGATATGCTTGAAAATTATTTTACCACTAATACGGGTATTTTTGATTTTTGTATAACATGGTGTGATGTGCTTCCTAAGAACAATTCTTTAGTAGAACTTAATCCCCTAAAACCAATTACTATAAGGTTTATTTTGTTTTTATCTGCATAATTTAAAATGGATTTTGCAGTAGAACCTGTTATTACTTTAAACTGAAACTTTAGATTATTTTTTTCTACGACATGTTTTGCATTATTTAAAATTCTTTTGCCATGAGATATGTCTCGTTGTCCCACACGATCTAAAACGCTGTATTCTAATAATGGTGGGAGGTCATTGACATAAATTCCTGAAATTTTTGCACGGTATTTTTTAGCTAAAGAAATAGCCGTTTTTAAAGCGTGTTTAGAAGGGATTGACCCATCATATGGAACAAGTATTTTTTTAATCAATATGAAATTAAAAAGGATGTACCGATTATAAATGCAAATTCAATTATCAAATCTGAATATTATGAATTAAAATTTCAATGAAATTAATACCTGATACACGTAAACTATTCAAAATCAAAGGACTTTATTTTTCAATCATGTAAATTATCATGTAGTTTCTTTAAGGAGAAAATGTATTAGAAGAAAGAATTGAAATCAAATGAAAAAATTTTGATAATTGCAGGCATAGTAGCAGGAATTGTTGGATTTGCAGTAATTATTGGATTTATTGGACAAGGAAATATTAGACATGTAACAATTTTCTGGGCTGAAAAGGTTGAACAGATTGTTGTTTTTGAAGATATTGATGGTGAAGTCCAAATCAGAGCCATAAAGGGTGTAGGAGGAGATGCAAATCCTACCTTGATTTCACGTACTTCTTTTGCATACATTCTAACAGTAATTAACAATGGAACAATGTTTCATAGACTTTACATTGAGGGGTTTAATGTTCAAACGGATCTACTAGAACCAGGACAACAAGACATAATCACAATTTATCCTGATAAAGAAGGCGAATTCGCATATTATGACAAGACACAGTATTTGACTCCATTAGGCAAAATCAAAATCGTTACTGTAGTAGCAAGTGACGAATTTACAGGAATTTGGAGAGATTTGATTTAAAATATTATTTTTTTCCAATTATCAAATCTACTTTATAGTTTAAAGTAGCACGTGGGTTGAGTTTCAGAGTCCATGGCAAGTAAGAGGGTTTTTTTGTTTTAGAAGAAATTTTGAATCCCAAATGCTCCAAATTTGTGCGTAAAATTGATTCATTAAGGGGATTTTTTACAGAAGTAAAACCTCGGTCAAAATCATATGGATCAGAAATAATAATATGGCCACTAAGGACTTGTTTGGAGATGTGTTTTAACAGTTCCAAAGGTTCAACTAACTCTAAAATATTTAGTGCAAGTATCAAATCAAATTGTAATTTTCCAAAAATAGGAGACAAAGAATCAGTAACAACGTAATCAAGATTAGATTTGGAAGATTTTTTTGCATACTTTAATGCACTAAAGGATCTGTCAACTCCAAAAACGGTATCATGTGAATCAGCCAAATAAGATGTCATAACTCCAATAGAGCATCCATATTCTAAAGCAAGTTTTGATCTTGGAATGGAATCAATATTTTTCTTTATCATAGGATAAAATTTTGAATTTTTACTATTCTGATAGATTTTTGACCACCTTTCTTCAAGTGCGGTTCTATCATCACTGTCAGGAATAATTTTTGATAATGAAAGTTTCAAAAATTTTTTCATTTTTTCAGTATTTGCAAATTTATATAATTTGCCACCCAAAACTTTGCGAGAAGAAAGATATTTTGAAAAATCATCCCATAAAACTGGAATCTTCTCAATAATTGGAAATACAAGTTTACATTTTTTGCATTCTAAGATGCCCTCTTCAATTTCTTTATCAGCTTTGAATGTATCTAATCCAAGTTTAGAGCCACATCTAATACACCTAAAGAATTCAAGACTAGATTCTAACATTTTTCAGATAACAAATTAGTTATTTGTGAATTAATAATTTCTTTGATACAAAAATCAAGATAATATTAAATGGAGTATTTTTTGATTTTAAACAAATTGGGAGAATTTGAAGAATTTACTGAAGCCTTGTTTGGTCAATTATCAGTTGAAATTAATGAAGAAAAAGAGATTTTGGAGTTAGCAGTCAAGGCTAAAGACGATCTTGCAGGCATAATAGAATTTAAAGAATTAGAAGACATTACAAATGAAATTTTTCCTATCTACAAAGAAAAAGTGGAAGAATTTCTCGGGATTAAAATTCCTGAAAATTTACAGTTAGAATTTCTGGAACTAGAAGATCTGAAGAGGTTAAAAGGTGAAAAAGTATTTGCAGATAAAGATGCAAAACAATTTGTCACAGAGTTATTTAATGCAGTTGCAAAAGAAGATCAGAAAAGAGTTGCAGAACTTATGCAACAAGATACTGCAAAGTATTTAGTGTATTCAACATATGCTATTCAATACATATCCAAGCTTACAACAACATATGGAGACTATCTTGATTCAGTTATTTATCTCAACAAATTCATTTTGTCTAGATATCCACAGATAATTCTTCACAAACAAGGTAAACCATACGAATTAAAATTTGACAATGTAAACTCAGGATATCTTGGTGCAATAAAGATGACAGTACTAGAAGAGATAATTCATTCTGCACAAGAAAATTTACAACAAGTAAATAAGAATGCTGCAATTGAAGTAAATAAGATTAACGAAGAGTTGGCAAACATTATCTTATCACTAGATACAGAAACTGTTAACAAACTCTCAGAATACTGTCAGTTACAAGCAGTTCCAGATGATTTTCCATTTGCAAAAAAAGCAAATCTATTTTTCTTTTTGAATCCAGATCATTTTTTAATTGAGCAGATTGGTCCTGATGTAATGACGTTTACCCATGTAGAAATAGATCCAAAGATTGGTGAATCAATTCCACAGCTTTTAGATATTTACAAGAGATGGCTTGTTCCAATTCAACAGCATCATGCAGCATTTACTGCAATGGAAGGAATGGCGGGTTTTGCAATTGAAAATATCTTAAAAGATGATCAGGACTTTCAAAATTATCTTACAACGTTTATGGGAACAGATTTCTCATCATACCAAATAAGAAAGAGTATAGGAAAAGATTTTACCAAAGCAGTTTTTGAAAAATTAGGCAAGGATACCTTCAAAAAAATGATTGAGGTTCCTCCAAATACAAGAGAGCTCAAGGATCCTCAATTATATCTCAAAAAGATGAGTCAGTAATAATTGAAAGAAGAGTTTGATCCATTTGTTGCAGAATGGTTTTCATTTGTCAAAAATCCAAACTTCAACCTAGTTGAAAAATGTCTAAAATTTTCTCAGATTTTAGAATATTCCGATCTAAATGTTGAGAAATACATTGAGAAAATAAATCAGATTGGCATGTCTCTAAAAGAATCAATCAGTGATGTCAAAAATCCAACATATCTAATTTCAATGATAAATGAACATCTCTTTGAAAATTTAGGATTTATGGGAGATGATGAGGATTACTATAATCCAAAAAATAATTTTCTAAACGAAGTCATTGACAAAAAATCTGGATTACCAATTACCATCTCAATTCTTTATGTTGAAGTTGCAAAGTTTGTTGGATTAGATCTTAAAATTGTTGGATTTCCAAGTCACATTTTGGTAAAATATAATGAAGAGATGATTTTAGATCCATTTTATGATGGACGGTTATTAGATATAGACGATTTACAGGAAATCTTAGATACTAATTTTGATGGAGAATTAGAATTTCAACCAGAGTTTCTTGATGAGATAAATCAAGAGCAAATTCTTGTTAGATTAGCTCGTAACTTAAAAAATTCCTATGTACAGTCATTTGTTTATGACAAGGCATTACGTTGTGTCAATATGGTATTGGCAATTGATCCTGAATCCCCAGAAGATATAAGAGACAAAGGAATTCTAGAAGAACGATTATTGAATTCTGATACTGCATTAAAATATTTGAACAAATATTTAGAAATCAATCCAAATGCAGAAGATGTAGATTTTATTTTAGAATTGATTAGAAGTATAAAGACAAAAAATTAATCAATGATGGAATCTACGTCGTTTCCTTTCTTGATCATAGATATTTCATGACGAGCAATTTTATTTCTTAATGCTTTCTTGAGGATATCAACTTCACTTCTAAGTAATGCAATTTCATCTTCAAGTTTTGCAACTCTTTCATAGATGGTTTCAGCTTCTGAACTCATGATTATCTATCAAGATAAAATTGTCTTAAAAAGTTATGGGTAAATATTTTGATGGGCAGGTTAGCTTTTTGAACTATAATTCAAACTCTTGGCGACATTTCTCACATTTTCCTCTCTCTTCTCCAGGAGGACCAAGAAGGAATACTTTACCAATAGTTCTACAAACAGGACACATTCCGGTTGTTGCATTTTTAGGACCTGTGCGAATAATTTTCTGAGTTTTTCTACGTCCCATTGAATAAACTCTCCAAATCGGTCTATTAAATTTTAATGGCGCGGGGAGGGGGATTTGAACCCCCGTGTCCTTGCGGACATGGGATTAGCAATCCCACGCCCTACCAGGCTAGGCGATCCCCGCACAAAGATGCCTAGAATTAATCTGTAAATAAATTCACTCGTCGTGAAATTGGCTATAATTATCCACTATTTCATCAATTGGAACTCTTTTTCCACCTACAATTTTGAGATCAACTTGAACTTTTTTGTTAGAAATTGTGAGAATATTGTACGTATTTTCAAACAATCCACGAACTCGTTCAGAGGTAGCAGTTCCAGCATTGACAACAGTTAATTTTTCAAAATTCCAAGCCCATGGTCTATGTTTGTGTCCACACAAAACTACATCAACTTCAGTTGCCAGAACAGTTCTTAGAACATCACCTGCATCAACTACAGTAAGTTGATCAGAACCAGTATCAGGAATTGCAATTAGGTGATGATGCATTGCAACAATCTTTACTTTATCTTTGTATTTTTTCATGGTTCTCTCCAACCACAAGTTTTGTCTATAGCCAACTTCACCATTATTTCTATCAGGTCTTGCAGTTCCCACTGTAACTAAAACAACATCTTCATCTAATTCATTGACTATTTCAAATGGGAAGAATTTTTTGAATAGTAAATAACCAGTATTTCTGTAATCATGATTTCCACTAATGGTAATAATTTTTTTAGTATTGAATTTTGTTAGCAATGATTTGCATTGTTCATATTCTTTCATTAAACCTTCATTAGTTAAATCACCTGTAATTACAATTACATCAGGATTTAGTTCATTTACTTCTTTAACCAATGTTTCAAAAACTTCTGATTGAAATTGAGATCCCACATGAAGATCTGAAAGCTGTACAATGATCATCTATCAAACTAAAATCAAATTATGTTAATAAATTGCCCCTATAGAGATATAGACACCAAAAAAATCAGTTTTTTGACAAGGGTAGAATTAAATACACTCAATCGACAAATCTCGCTGAAATGGGTAAAAAAGCAGCCGTAATTAATGGAGATGGAACTGGTCCCGAATTAGTGGATGCCATGATTCATGTCTTAGAAGCATGCAATACCAAAACTGAGCTTATTCGTTGTGAAGCAGGCTCAGAACAATGGGAAAAAAATGGAGGAGCCACATACATTCCTGATGATACAGCAAAAATTATGGATGAGAGTGATGCTTGCTACAAAGGCCCTACTACTACAATACCATCACCAAAAGCCCCAAGGAGTGTAGCCGTTTCGACACGACAAAAATTTGAGCTATATGCAAATGTCAGACCCATTAAGACATATGATAGACTTTCACCAGATACAAAACTAGATTTTGTATGTTTTAGGGAGGCAACTGAAGGATTGTATGCAGGAATTGAATTTGATACTTCTGAAGATTCTGCAATAGCAATTAGGAAAACAACAAGAAAAGGATGCAAAAGAATTGTTGACTCTGCATTTGATTGGGCAAAAAAATATGGATTAAAAAAGATTACAGCAATTACAAAAAGAAATATTCTAAAAAGAACTGATGGTATATTTTGGGGAGAAGTAGAAAGAGCTGCACAAGAAAATCCAGGAATCGAGATTGAAGAATACTATATTGATAACATGACTCAACAATTAGTAAAAAATCCTGAGAGATTCAATAATTCTGTTTTACTAAGTACAAATCTGTTTATGGATATCATATCAGAATGTGCTTCTGGAAATATTGGTTCAATTGGAAATGTTTATTCTGCAAACATTGGAGATGATTATGCAATGTTTGAACCAGCACATGGAAGTGCACCAAAATACAAAGGAATGGATAAAGTAAATCCTACTGCTGCAATTTTATCTGGAGCATGGATGGTAGAATATCTTGGTGAACCTGAAATCAAGGATGCAATTTTCAAAGCAACAGACGAAGTGATTAATGAAGGAAAGGTTGTAACATATGATATTGGCGGTAATGCTAAAACAAGTGAAATGGCAGATGTGATTGCAAAACGTTCTGCTGAATTATTAAAAAAGTAAATCATTTTTTTGCTTCAACAATAATTAATTCCTCAAAAAATAATTTCTTTGTTGCAATAACTTTTGCTTCCAATCCTTGTTTTTTTGTTTCATCAATTAATCTTTGAAAATTAGAGAGTGAAGATGTGACAAAAAGGAATTTTCCTGTTGATTTCAGGTACGGAATAGCTGATTTTATTATCTTTAAAGGGATTTCTAGTCCTTCTGGTCCACCATCTGTAGCAATATCTAAGATTTTATCAGTTGCGAGATAAGGAAGATTACAAACAATGAGATCAAATTTTACGTTTAGTGCATCCGAACCACTACAACAAATTAGATTTTTTGTTTTATAAGTTTGATATTTTAATGCTTGAAAATTAATGTCTGTTCCAATTACTAAAGAAAAATTCTCAGAAAGTAATTTGGTTAAATATCCAGAACCACTTCCTATATCTAATGCAAGATTTCCTTTTTCATTTTCAATATTTTCTGCCATGAAAAAAGTATCCTCTGAAGGAGGATATTCGTCATCTTTGAAGGATTTTATTTGCAAGATGGATTATTTCATCTCCTGATAGTTCATCTACTCGTTTATCAATTGCTGTTTCCTTGTTGAATTGTTTTAGAATATTTTTTACAGTTTTTCGTCTGTATGAAAAAATTTTGTTGATTGTTTGAACTAGTTCTTTACTCATGGAATTTTTTTTGTTGATTTTTAATATTACAGAGTCAACTTTTGGAGGAGGAGAAAAATTATTTTTATTTACCTTAGAGATGTTCTTGATTTTAAAAGCATAATCAGCAATAACGCTTATTGCTTTTCTATTCTTAGATGATTTTGCAAGTAGTTTTTCAGCAAATTCTTTTTGAACCATTATAACACCGTGAGAGAAAGAAGTTTGTGCAAGCCATTCTATTGCATCTTTGCTTCTAGAGTATGGGAGATTTGATATAAAAATTGTAAACAAGTCTTTTTTCTTAAATCCATCACCAGATTTTAGAACAAGATTATCAATGGCAGAAAATGTAGATTTTGCTCTTCTGATAAGATTTTCATCTGCATCAACTGAGATTACCTTTTTTGCTTTCTCACACAACAAAGGAGTTAGAACTCCAAGTCCAGTTCCTAATTCAAATACAACATCTTTTTTTGTAATTTTGGCCTCTGAAACAATCAATTTGGCTATTGAGTTTGAGTTGAGAAAGTGTTGTCCGAGTTTTTTTCGTTTTATCATCTCTTTACAAAGAGATTCATTCGGCTTTGGCCAGTGATTTCATCCATGATTCGCTCTGAAATGTGTTTTATTGGTTCTTTGAATCCAACTCTTTCTTGCAAGTCTTCATAGCTCTCAAATTTTTTCTTCTCTCTTTCTTCAAGCATGGTTTTCATGTAGGTTTTACCAATTCCTGGAATTAGCTCCAACGCGTGAATTCTTGGTGTTAATGGTTGTGCATTGTTTAGATATTCAACAAACTTTGTTTCATTTACAGTTACAATTTTTTCGATTACTGATTCTAATTCACTTTGAGCTGATGATGATATGTTATCATAATCCATCTTTCCTAAGACTGAAAGAACTTTAGTTCTTCCTTCTTTTCCAATGTAGATTTTTTCACTCACCTCAAAGGTTGAATTCGGAACTCCAAGAACTTCTAGAATTGTTAAACGATCTTCGCCTATAGCTGTAACGATGATTCCTTCTCTTCCTCTTACAGTTGAGGATTTTCCTCTTGGATTAAAATCTAGAACATATGCATATTCCTCATATTTTCTAGGTGGGGGTTGTGCCCGATACAAAATGAAATGCTCCTGAAAAGTTACGAGTACTCCTTGATTATCTTGAGCATTTTTTCTAGAGTTTCAGCTAGAATTAGTTTTTTCCAACCAAAGGTAAAAGAACGTAGTTCAGCTAAACTTGTTGGTCTAATGTTTACAATTTCAACAGCTTCATCTTCTGTTAATTCACATTCTTTGATCAATTTTTTTTTCATTTCTTTTGCATCTTTAGGATCAATTGATACAAATTTTGAAACATAATCATAAGTCCAACGTTGTATTTGGTCCATCTCTTCAGCATCTACTTTACCCAAAATTTCTTTAACTTCTGAAAGAGAAATGGCTTGTTTCTTTTTTACTTCTTCCATAACTATACACCGAATGGTTTGATATGATCCAATCTAGTGATTAAGGTTTTCGATTTTTCTCCTAATTTCACATCTAGTGTTATAGCACGTCTACCAACATTTGTAATGACACCAACTTTACCGTGGTATCGTCTGTGTGGCAATCCTTTGTGCTGTCTAGGATCAATAATGACAAGTGCTTGTTGGCCTTCTTGGTATTCACGTAATAAGAATGAGACTCCCCTAGGGGCTTTTTTTTTCATAACAGATCTGGATTTGTGCTTAAATCCATGTGAACGACCATGAGATTTCTTAGTTGCCATGTAGTCAAAACCTTTGAAAGCCCTATTTTAACGGTTAGCCGACAATATCTGTTCTAAGTTGACCACAAGCAGCTGATATCTCAGTGCCTTTTTCAACACGAACAGTGCAATTTATGCCAGCATTGTACAAAATTCGTTCAAATTCAAGAACACGTTCTTCTGAGGGTCGTTTAAAATCGCCAGCAGTGGGATTTATTGGAATCAAATTCACATGAGAACCATTTCCCTGTAAAAGTTTAGCAAGTTCAGTTGCGATTTCAGTAGAATCATTGATTCCATCTATAAGCACATATTCAAAAGTCACACGACGGCCAGTTTTTTTGAAATAACGTTTACCTGCTTTAATAATATCTTCAACAGAGTGTGGTCCAGCTGTTGGGATTAATTTTTTCCGTAATTCATTATTTGGAGCATGAAGAGATATTGCAAGACCAATCTGTAGATCTTCCTCAGCTAGTTTGTTTATCCCAGATATAATTCCTATCGTAGAAATTGTTATGTGTCGTTGACCAAGTCCAAAGCCTCTGTCATGTGTTAAAAGTCTAATGGCACGAATCATTTCATCATAGTTTGCCATTGGTTCACCCATTCCCATAAAGACCAAATTTGTTACATGTTCTCCTCGTTTCTCTAAAATTTCTGCAAAGTGAATTACTTGTGATATGATTTGTTCTGCTTTGAGATTTGTTTCAAATCCCATCTGACCCGTGGCACAAAACACACATCCCATTGCACATCCAATTTGGGTAGAAACACAAACAGTTGATCTTGGATGACCACCAATCTTTTTTGGATCATACTGCATCAAAACAGTTTCTACAGAAGAACCATCATCAAGATTTAACAATAGTTTTGTTGTATCACCATCTTCACTTACAACACGATGAACCTCTTTTGCTGAACCAATTGTATATCCAGCTTCAGTTAATTCTTCTCTCAGTTTTTTTGGAAGTTGTGGTATGTCGTTGATATCTTTAGGAAATTTGTAGTATAATGGAAGTAAAATTTGATCTGCTCTATATCGTGGATAACACATATCAATTACAAGTTGTTCCATTTCTTCTGGCAGTAGGCGATAAAGATCTGTCATGATATAATAACAAATTCTTAATTGATATTATAATTTAATCAATAAAAAAATAAAATTACAGAATTTGAAAGAAAGGAAAAAAGAGTGATTACTCTTCTATTGGTTCTGAATCATCAGATCCAGCATCTGTTGTAGATTCCACTGGTTTTATCTCAGCAGTTTCGGTATTTTCAACTTCTGGAGTTTCAGTGGTTGTTTCAGGCGTTTCTGATGGGGCTTCCACCTTAGGCTCTTTTGCCTTTTTAGCAGCCTTTTTTGTAGTCTTTTTCGTCTTTTTCTCTGCTTCTTCAGGGTCCATAACACCTGCTTCGCCTAGAGCAAAGATTACTTCCTCTTCAGGATGATGAGGACTATCTACCATTCTAGCAATTCGTTTCTTACCTGATTTCTTAAAGTATATTCTGTAGGTACTTGTGTGTGCAACTACATTTCCACCAATTGGACGTGTTGGGTCTCCAAAGAAGACATCAGGAGATGCCATTACTTGATTGGTTGCAATTGCAGCACAGTTGTATGTCTCTGCAATTCTTGATAACAGATGAACAAAGTGATTTAGTTTTTGTTGTCTGTTTGATAATGTTCCTCTTCCTAGGTATTCAGAACGGAACAATCCAACTGCAGAATCTGCAACAATTAGTTTGATATTGTTTTCTTCAATTATTGGTCCAGCTTCTTCAAGAATCAATGTTTGATGTGCACTGTTGTATGCACGAGCAACTATGATGTTATCTAAAACTTTTTCTGGATCCATTTCGTGTGCTTGTGCAATAGATACAATTCTTTCAGGCCTGAAAGTATTTTCAGTATCAATGTACAAAACATTGCCTTCAAGACCGCCTTCTTCTTTGGTTTTTTGAACCATAACAGACATTGTATGAGCAAATTGTGTTTTACCACAACCAAATTCTCCATAAACTTCTGTTAGTGCTTGGGTTTCAAGACCGCCATCAAATAGAGTGTCAAGACAATTTGTACCAGTTGTAATTTTACCAATACTTTGTCGGTGTTTGTAGATTTCACTTGCACTTACAAAATCTTTAGCAATTAATCCTCCTTCAACTAAATGCTGTCGGGCTTTATTGACAATTTTTTCTGCAGTGTCCTTTTCCATTCCAGTTATTTCTGCAATTTCTACAGGACCTCTGACGATGAGATCCATTACGTTGTGGACACCTGCATCGGATAATTTTCTTGTAGTTACAGGACCTACGCCCTCTAAACTATCTAATCTTAAATCTTCTACCATACCGTATGGTACGGTACGAGTACTTTATAAGAGTATTGTTTTAGGGTTCTGTAAAGCCTGCGGTGGATACCGTCTCCTGTAAATTTTCGGTTGAAATCGTCATTTAATCGGACTACACGATCGACAATTTCGTTTAATTTGTCTTGGTTTGGTAATGGAAGATTGTTTTTCTTACAATACTGGATTACCCATCTGATACTATCTACCAAATGTTCTGCCATTTCATGGCTCATTTTTTCTACTTCTAAAGCATAATTGAGTTTTGCAAGTGCACCATTTTCAAGATGATTATCAGAATTATCCAATGTAATCCACCTTTTTGTTTTTAGATGCCTCTAATTGCTCTGAAAGTTTCTTTATTGGAAGTAAAGTTTCGAGAGTGTCTTTCTTTTGTTTTTCCAATTCTTTTTTAACTGTATTAAATTCCTCATTATTTGGAAGACGTTCTAATGCACTAAACATAAGATTAATTGATTTCATTTGCATAATAGCGGTGCTAAACAATACTTGGTTCATTATAGCCAATATTGGAAGATCATATTTCATATAATACATAATTTTATCATGAGATAAGTTTTTTATTTCAAAATATTCATCAGACATTTTCCTCATATCATTTTTAAATTTCTCATGAGTATCTATTGTTTCATCATTGAAAGGAACATGTGTCATTTGTTATCTTTCACCCACGCTTCAATGGCTTTCTCGACTAATACAGACAAATCAATGTCCTCTTTAATTGCTTCAATCTTTGCTTTTTTCCATACATCAGGTCTTATTTTGATAGATGTTGTTGTTCGTTCTATTTTAGTCATATAATACAATATTACTCATAGTATATAATATTTTTTAAGAGTGTTTAAGTAATAGTATTACATACTACTAGTAGTATGAATAAAACAAACCCCAGACAAGAAAAAGGAAAACAAATCGCATTAAAATCAGATCTAATCAGAATTTCAGATTATCATTATCAGGTACATTCCCAAACAACTAACAGAGATTACCATGTCATCAAATCAGATGGAATTTGGCATTGTGACTGTCCTGACCATACATTCAGAAAGGTTTGTTGCAAACATATCCACGCAATAGAGTTCTCACTAAAAATACGTGAAAAAGTAAGAGAAAGAAACAAGGTTACAATAGAGCCTGTGAGTGTTGATTCATGTAGATTCTGCAAGGGCAAAAACATCAAGAAATATGGTATAAGACAAAACAAGCATACAGCAATTCAAAGATTCTCATGTTCTGACTGTCATAGAACATTTAGCCTCAATATTGGCTTTGAAAAGATGAAGCATAATCCTAAAGGAATCACTACTGCAATGCAACTATACTTTTCAGGTGAATCATTAAGAAACGTGGCTAAATCACTAAAACTTCTAGGCATGGAAGTATCACATCAAACTATCTACAACTGGATTCAAAAATATACAGAACTAATGGAATCATACATTGACAAAATAGTACCACAAGTCGGTGATGCTTGGCGTGCAGATGAAGTGTTTGTTAAGATTCGTGGTGAATTGAAGTATGTGTTTGCAATGATGGACGATGAGACACGTTATCTAATTGCACATGAAGTAGCAGATAGAAAAGAAGGACATGATGCAAGAGGATTATTGCAGAAATCAAAACAAGTTACACAAACAAAACC
Source organism: Candidatus Nitrosopumilus sp. (assembly GCA_046758125.1). Taxonomy (GTDB): domain Archaea; phylum Thermoproteota; class Nitrososphaeria; order Nitrososphaerales; family Nitrosopumilaceae; genus Nitrosopumilus. The sequence goes on from JBHHZR010000018.1 coordinate 22,493, forward strand.
AAAAGTGTTCATCACTGATGGTTTAGGATCATATCATGATGCATACAAAAAAGAATTTTGGACTGTAAAAAGACAACACAGAACATTACACATTAAACATATTCACTTGCAAGGCGACATGAACAACAACAAGATGGAAAGACTGAATGGTGAAATTCGTGACAGAGAAAAAGTAATGCGAGGTCTAAAGAAAAAAGACACACCAATCTTGAAAGGTTATGAGATTTATCACAATTACATTCGTTCACACATGGCACTAGATGGAATGACACCAAGTGAGAAATGTGGAATTGAGATTAAAGGAGATAACAAATGGATTACGTTAATTCAAAATGCAAGTAAAAAATAATTTAAAATGGCGTAAAGTGTTCCCACATTTTATTTTTGTTAGTCATAACTTTAGTTATGATCACTGTTCCATCTTCATTTTGATAAAAAAGCATGTATAGATATTCTCCTCCAATATACATAGCGTAATATGATTTGTCTTGATGTTTGAGTACACGTGGTAATTGTCTTAAGGAGGGAATATTTTGAATGAGTAGTATTGCAAGATCTAAAAGTTGTGTTACTTCAATATCAACATCATCATCACTTTCTTGAAGGTCAAGATATGTTTGTCCAAAAACTTTTCCGAGTTTAATTTTTCTTGTCAATTATTTGTTTAATTTTTTGCCCATTCTAAATATTCTTTGGCATTGGTGTATTCCATAAGTTCTACTTCTTGTTTCTCTACTTTCTTTTCAAATTCCTCTAATTCTTTTTCCCACTCTTTTGGAAACATCATACATACATTACAAAGTCATTATATAAAACAATCACTAAGTACCGTTAAGATATTACAACCTAAACTTTGTTTGTTAGGCTCATAAATTATGATATTTAAGTAGTAATAACTACTTAAGCAGAATCATGTTTTTTGTGAGTTTCTAATTGAGAAATTTTATGTTGTAATGCGGTAATTTGTCGCTCATATTCCCATCAACCGATTTTTTACGCCTGAAATACCAACCGTAGGCTTGACAGAACCTGTTTTAGAAAATGATCGTAAGATGATAAAATTTTAACAAAGATTGACTATCGTCTCTTTCTTCTTTGGCCAGGTTTGTTTTGACCAGGGAATCTGCCTAAGACAAATCTCTTTTTGAAGTTGCTCTTGTTTCTAAGACTAGAATTGGTACCTACAATTTTTCGTCCTTCAACCTTTGGAGTTTGCCCTCTTACTTTGCCTGCTTTAGTAAGCGAACCGTGAGTTGCCATATGATCTACAACACTAAATAGTGAATTTATGTATTTGGTATGACTACCAGTATTTGGCCTTAACAGTCTCGATTACTTTTTCGTGTTCTGTACTCTTCCTACGAGCATATCTTTCCATAGCACCTAGTGGAACACCGCCAAGAGAACGCGCAATTGCATTAAAGAAGTATCTCTGTGGACCTTTTGAGCCAGTCCTAGTCATGAATTTCTGAATGCCGTATTTGAAATTGTGTTGCCAAGTTTTGTATAGAACACCAAGTTGTGCAGGAGTCATCTCATTTCCAATGTTAAAGAAGTCAGATTTTTCTAGTAATCCAATTGGCACAAATGTTAATGCAGTTGCTGTAAACATTGAATCAGGTTGTTCATGTTCTAATTCACTGAGTAAGCGTATTGTCTCCCAAGAATCTTCAGGAGTTTCATCATTATCTAGACCCATGATTAGAGTAAATGCAGGGATCCAATAGTCCTGATTCAAAGTTTTGACACCTTCTTTGACAACCCAATGCCATTCATCTGGAGAATATGGAGCAAGTTTTCTATCTGCATATTTTCCAATTAATCTCAAACTTCCAGTTTCAAATCCAGCCTGAACCCCAATCATATTATCAGGTCCTGCTTTAATGATTTTAGAAAGATTTGGAATCAATTTTTCATCAGCTATTGCTCCTGCTAATGTTCCATGAGTTGGGTTTGTATGTTCAACACCAGTAGACATTATTGCAGTAAACAATTCTTCAAGTGCTTCTCTGTTTGGTTCCATTCCTTTTGCAGTTCGTGGATCCATTCCATAAACGAAGATATCATCACTGTGAATCCATGCAGATTTTGAACCGCCTTTCTTTATGTTAATTTCAATTTCTTTTTTGACTTTTTCAGGTGGATAATATCTTAATGATCTTAATGTAACATCACAGAATTTACAACCTCTTCCACATCCACGCATTACTTCAACCATTCCATGCATACTTGGTTCAACGATATCAGGAATTTCTTCTAGGTCTGGTCTATCCCAGAAATTAACAAATCGTCCATGAAGTTTTCTGCCATTTCTTTCAAATTCTTTAATGTTAACTTTAAAGTCACTTCTTTTTCTGAAAGGATCCATATTTTCAAAGTCACCGTTAATCAAATAGTTAAAGAATCTTCCAGCATGTCCATCAATCTCTGGTGCAATTCCACCAAGTTCACCTTCCAAAATCGCATATATTCCAAATTCTTCAATTTTTTCTGGGTCATAGTTGTATTGCCAAGTACCTGATGCACCAGAAATTACCTTTGCTTTACTTCCAGTTTTTGCTTTAGCAGCTTTTATTCTATGGTGTAGTTCAGTATTGTAAAGTTCATCGTATGATGTTTGTTTTCTACCATAGGTAAATGTCATAGTAACTGGACCCATTCCAAGAGGATCCATTTCATACGTTCCAACGACTTGTGTTTCAGGTCCAATAAATTTCTCAATATGATCAGGATGTGCAACAACAACGTCTTGTCTACTAAATCCGTCTCGTAGCAAACCAGCTTCTAATTTTCTTAATCCATATGGAGCATAGTTTGCAACACCATTTGTGTGAGGAATGTAATTACAAATAAAATCAAACAGAATCTTTGGAGTTACTTGTTTTCCAAGAATCTTATACCAGAAACTCTTTGGGTCTCTATTAGGGTCTAAAGCTGGAGCACATCCAAAAAATGTTGCCAGAGACAATCCTCTATATGACGACATTAAAGTACGATCAGCAGTTAAAACGATCTTTGGAGTTCCCATGCTCTTCACCGAGATAATTTTGTAATTTATTTTAAACCTTGCTGGTCAAACCTAATAATTTTCTAAAATTCCAGCCTTGTTCCTGTGAAAATTACCAAATTCCTTGTTTGCAGATAGATGATTACCATCAAAGACTGTTCCATCCCTGCACACAAGATCCTCACCAACACAACAACTTCCACAAATTCCAACTCCACACTTCATCATACGCTCAAGACTTGCCTGAACAAAAATACCCCTTGAATGTGCTGATTGCACAGTTTTGTACATCATAATTTCAGGTCCACAAGTATACACTCCATCAAAGGTTATTTGATTAACAAGTTTTTCCACCAGATCTGTTACAAATCCTTTTTCACCGTAACTTCCATCATCAGTTGACACAACTACTTTGTGAGGATTATTTTCCAAAAGACTGTTTGCCAAATCTTCAAAGAACACTTCGTCTTTTGATTGCGCACCAATTAGAACAGTAACATCATCAGATGGTTTTACAAAAGTTAGCAATCTCATCATGGGAACAAGACCAGTTCCACCACCAACAAGCAAGAGTTTTCCTTCTTTAAGATCAAAAGAATTACCATATGGACCTCGAATTCCAATTTGTTCTCCAACTTGAACATTAAACAATCCTGTTGATGCAGGTCCATGCTTTCTTACTGTAAATGCAGCCTTGCCAGATTCTTTTGAAATCATTATACTCATTGGCAATTCATTTATCCCAGGAATCCAAACCATTGCAAATTGTCCAGGAAGAACATTTGACATTATTTCATCTGAAAAGACCAAAGTTCTAACAGTTGGTGTTTCATCAATTACTTTTTCAATTGTTACAATTGTAGGATGGTTATGATTTCTTTGCAATACCTGTCATCTCCTTTATTGAAGAATAATCTTTTTTCTTCATGTATTGTAATATTCCTTTATTGATTTCATCAAAAACATTAATCCAATTATCACCTATTGCACTACCAAGTTGAACTGCAGAAGCTCCTGCCAAGAAAAATTCAACGGCGTCTTCCCAAGTAGATATTCCACCACATCCAATAATTGGAATATCATATTTTGAAGAAATTTCATAAACACATCTTAATGCAATGGGTTTGATTGGAGTTCCAGACAATCCTCCAAATTTGTTACTAAGAATTGGTCTTTGTGTTTCAGCATCAATTGCCATTGCACGGACAGTGTTAATAGCAGTAATTGCATCAATTCCAGAATCTATTGCAGTACCCACAGTATCTAGGTAATGAGTTGTCCCCAAACCTACTTTAGCAATTACTGGAGTATTGGTAGTATTTTTTACAGTAGTTACAATTTTCTTTACCAATTCTGGATCATCACCAACCTCTAAACCTACTTTGGCAACATGTGGGCAAGACAGGTTTAATTCATATGCTGTAACTTTGCAATTTTCAAATTGTTTTATCATAATTTCAAAGTCTTCAGGAATTGAACCCACTAAACTTACTATTATAGGAACATCTTGATTAGGTTCAATCATTTTTGCAAAATTTGGAGCGCCTGGATTTGATAGACCAACTGCATTTATCCAACCACCTCCTTTAACGCTAAAGATAGTGGGGTTTGGATATCCTTCCCATGGTTCTTTGCTAAGTGATTTGGTTACAACAGCACCTGCTCCTGAGCGATATAATCGATTAAACACATCTAAAGAGATTCCAAGAATTCCAGATGCAAGCATTACAGGTCTATCCAATTGTATTTGACCTATCGAAGTTGCAAGACTGGGTTCCACTTTGATTTATGAGCCGAGTTTCGAATATAATAGTTGATTCGTAGTTCTGGTACCTTTTTTAAAGGTGATTTAGAATGAACTATTCATGTATTCTGTAATTTTAACAGAATTAGGAATCTCAGTTTTCAAAGATGAAAAACCTGAAAAAGCATTTCCTTTCTCAAATTCTGTAAAAGACTATCTATCAGTGAAAAATAAAGAAGCAAAACTAAATGAGCTCATAAATTATCTTTCTTCAATTCAAAGAGGAGTCACAGTTAGTGATGAATCATTACTTGCTATTTTGAAAAGAAATTCTGTTGACTGTCAACTTATGGAAGCATCAGAGTTAGAAAATACACAAGCATCCAAACCACAAATTATTGTTGACTCTGGTTTTGCTTCTAACCCTCAAGATGCACTAGGAAAACTTCGAGAATTTGCTTTAGGACTATCATCATCAAAGGTTACTGAAGTATCAGAAAGTCCTGATCTTCACATTATTCAAGCAATTAATTCACTAGATGAAATTGACAAGATAGCAAATGCATTAAGTTCAAGACTTAGGGAATGGTATGGATTACATTTTCCAGAATTAGATAATGTTATTGATAGCATTAATGGATACGCACAAATTGTAATGGCTGGAAAACGTGAATCATTAACAAAACAAGTTTTTGAAGATGCAGGTTTTCCAGAGTCAAAAGTAGAGATGTTGTCTTTAATTTCATCAAAAAGTAGAGGAGGGGATATATCTGATGAGAATTTAGCAATAGTACAATCAATTGCAAAACAAATTCTTGACTTTCACGAGTTGCGAAAGAAACTAGAAGAACATGTTGAATCTGAAATGGAAGATAATGCACCAAATCTTTCAGCAATACTTGGGACTGCAGTTGGTGCAAGAATTTTAGGAAGAGCTGGAAGTCTCAAAAGATTGGCATCTCTTCCAGCTAGTACAATACAAGTTTTAGGAGCTGAAAAAGCATTGTTTAGATCATTAAAGACAGGATCTCAACCGCCAAAACATGGATTGTTATTTCAACATGCAATGGTTCATGCTGCTCCTAGATGGCAAAGAGGCAAAATTGCACGTGCAATTGCTGCAAAAGCAGTCATTGCAGCAAGAGTTGATGTCTATGGTGAAGGTCTTAACGAGACTTTGCTTGAAAAACTCAATGTCAGAGTTGATGAAATAGGCAAGAAATACGAAAATCCAACTGAAAAAGATACTAGACGACCTCAATCTTTTAGACGTGATGGTGGAAATTTTAGAGATAGTTCTAGAAGAAAAGAAAGAAGAGGTAAAGGTAGATCAGATTCAAAAAATAAAAACAAAAAGAGAAAGAAGTTTGGAAGAAGATAATCAATCATTTTTCTGGATTAAGTCAGATGGTGAAAGAAAACTAGCCACTGAAAATTTAGTTCCTGGAAATCAAGTTTACAAAGAAAAACTAATTGTTAAAAAAGGAATTGAGTACAGATTATGGGATCCCTTTAGAAGCAAACTAGCAGCAGCAATAATGAATGAACTTGAATATTTTCCATTCGAAAATAAAACCAAGGTGTTGTATTTAGGAGCATCAACTGGAACTACCATTAGCCATATTTCAGATATTGTTGGTCCAAGTGGAATTGTTTTTGGTGTTGAGCACGCAAGTAGAGTTGCAAGAGATTTTTTAGATAGAGTTGCATCATATAGAACAAACATTCTGCCTATCTTACAAGATGCTAGAAAACCAAAAGAATACTTTTCAGTGTTTGGAAAAGTTGATGTTGTATATGTAGACATTGCACAACCCGATCAAACTAAGATTGCAATAGAGAACTGCGAAATGTTTCTAAAAAAAGGAGGATATTTCTTTTTAGTTATTAAAACAAGAAGTATCGATGTTACAAAATCTCCAAAAAAAATTATCGATGAAGAAATAGATAAACTAAAAACAAATTTTGATATTTTACAATCTATAGATTTACATCCATATGATAAAGATCATGCAATGGTTGTTGCAAAATATAGAGGCTAATTATTCTCAATGATTTTTTGAGTAGGTTTCCAACTTTTACGCACAAAACTAGGCATAGTATGGTTTGTTTTATAATATTTAGTTACAAATTTTACAGTTTTTGAATCTGATGGATATCCACTTCCCAAATTATGATTTTTTCTTAATTTTGCAATTGTTCTATCTCGTGTAACTTTAGCAAGAATAGATGCAGCAGATACTATTACAAACCTACTGTCTGCATAGTGGTAGGATTTAATTTTGTGATTATTAGATAATTCAGAGATTTGATGTCCAAATCTTTTCGGATTTACATCACATGAATCAACATACGAAGTATCAGGATCTAATTTTGAAACTACTTTTGCCATGTATTTTGCTTCTAAACCATTTAAGCAATGCTTCTTAACACTGGCATCAATTGATTTTGGATGAATTTTTGTAATGTAATAATCATCAGCAATTTCAAGAATTTTTTTGTAAAGATGTTCTCTTGATGAGGGTGAAAGTTTTTTTGAATCTTTTACACCTAATGAAGTTAATTTTCTCAATTTTCTTTTATCCAAAGCAATTCCAGCTATAACTAATGGTCCCAACATAGAACCGCGTCCAGCATCGTCAATTCCACAAATTAACACAAATTTTGTCCTAAAGTACAAGTAATAAACCGTTATAGGTTTAGAAAAAATAGAAAAACAATTGGAAATTCCAAACGAATCTTTTCAAGAAATTATCGAAGGTAAAACAAAGCTACTTGTACCAAAAAAATCAATTACTGAAAAAGTTCCTCCAAAAAAACCAGCATTTTTCAATCCTAAAGCAAAACTAAATAGAGATTTTTCAATTATTGCATATGCAGCATTTCTAAAAAATTTTCAAGGCCCAAAGATTTTCTTAGAAGGCCTTTCAGGTATTGGCGCAAGAGGATTACGAGTTGCAACTGAATTAAAAATAGAAAATGTTGTAATCAACGACCTAAATCCAACTGCTCTAAAAATTGCAGAATATTCTGCTAAATTAAATAATTTAGAAAATATAGAATTTTCTGAAAAAGAAGTATGTAGATTTTTGAGTAATTATTCAAAAAAAGGAGAAAGAGGATCTATTGTAGATATTGATCCTTTTGGATCACCTGCAGCGTTTTTTGACTGTGGAATTAGAGCAACAATGCATGGAGGAATTTTTTCTTCAGCTGCTACAGATCTTCAAGTTCTAAATGGACTCTTTCAAAAAGCATGTAAGAGAAAATATGGAGGAATTCCAGTAAGAGTTGAATATGGAAATGAGATTGCAATTAGATTAATTCTTGGTTGTCTTAGAGTTGTTGCTGCAAGACTAGGAGTTACAGTAATTCCATTATTTGTAGAAAGCGACATGCATTACTATAGAACATATGTCAAGGTTCTAAACAGACCAGATCAACAAGAAAACATAGGGCATATTATACACTGTAAAAATTGTGGACACAGAAAAATGTCTTTAGAACAAGAACAAAAATGTGAATTATGTAAATCAAAAATCAGCATAGCAGGTCCTTTATGGATTGGAGAAATTTTTAATAAAAAATTTCTCCAAAATATGTTACAGGAAATTTCAAATTTAGAAATAGAGAAGGGTTGTGAAAAAATTCTACAAAAATGTCTTTTAGAATCAGAAATGCCAGGTACATATTTCACATTAGATGAGATTGCATCTAAAATGAAATCATCTCCTCCAAAATTAGAAAATGCAATATCAAGTTTACAAAAAAATAACTTTGTAGCTAGTCCTACGTCATTTACTCCAACTGGATTTAGAACCGATGCAAAAATAAATGAAATAATAGAAATTTTTCAGTCTATCCAATAAAACCTAGACATACATAGTACAATTCACTACTTTGTTTTCTACTAGCCTTTGGCTTTGTAAGATTTATTCTAGCAAATTTTTTCTTTACATAATCTTTGAATTCCATTGAATACTCACCATCAAAAACTTTGAAGACAGCATTTCCTTTATGTGCTAGAACTTTATCCATTATTTTGGTACAATCATAATTTAATGAAATTTGTTTAGCATGATCAACTGACCAATTTCCACTTACTTGAGGAGAAAGATCACATATTACGGCATTGACTTTACGTCCAAAATAATCCATTATTTCATCTACTACATGTTCATCTTCAATGTTTTCTCTAATAACATGAGCCCCAGGAATCTCTTCAACATAAGACAAGTCAATGCCCATAACTTTGCCCTGATTTCCTGCCAATTTTACAGCCATCTGAGTCCATCCGCCAGGTGCACAACCTAAATCCAGAACATAAAATCCAGGACCAATAATTCTGTAAGATTGATTTAGTTCTTTTAGCTTGTATGCAGCTCTACTTCGAAAGCCTTGTTCATGTGCTAACTTTCTATAATGATCTTTTCGTGCGTCTAGTAATTTCATTTAGCCTTCGCAGGTTTTTTCATTTCAGCAATTACCCAATCCTCAATAAACTGACAGTTTCTTGGGCTAATTTTACCTTCTAGTGAACATTTCTGTTCAACGGGACAAACTAAACAAGGAGCGTTTTCAATAGATTGAGTACTAATCGGAGTTTTCTTTAAGATTAATTTGTAAGTCCAACGTCCCTTTTCAAGAATTTTTTCTCTAGTAATCGTTCCCATTCTTTCAAGTTTTAGTGCTAAACGAGAACCATCACGACTTGTAAGTTTAAGCTTTTTCCATAATTCACTTTGAAACATTCCATCAGACTCTTTCTCTGCTAAAATATCACAAACTTTGTTTGTTAGTCTTTCCATGTCAACTTTTTCGATTTGAAAATTTTCAATTTCTTCATCAGAGAGTTGTTCTTCTAGTTCTTCTTCTAGGGTTTTTTCAGCTTCTTTTTTAGCTTCTTCTATTTCTTTTTTAGTTAATTTTTTTTCTTTTGCTGGTTTTGCTTCAGCTTTCTTTGTCTTCTTTGCTGGTTTTGCTTCAGCTTTCTTTGTCTTCTTTGCTGGTTTTGCTTCAGCTT
>JBHHZR010000019.1:0-28591 GCA_046758125.1 Candidatus Nitrosopumilus sp.
GTACAGAATTACTCAAAATAAATCGTTAATTTGGGATGGTTTCTACACAGCCACTAATATGGTAAACTCTTCAAACTGGGATGTAAACTCTGACGATTGTATATTTGGCATGTGTATCATTCTTTTATTGCAAAATCAACTGAATATCTAAAAAATAAATTAACTGACACCGAACAAAAATCAAACGCTGAGTCAACTTTTGAAATGATGAATTCCATATCTGAAGTATTCAATAACAAACTCTCTGATATCAAACAAGCAATAGTTTCTGCATCCAATTCTTAATTTACGCATCGTTTTTATTTTTCAACTCGAATTTTATTTTTGGCTATTTGTAAATTAACCCCATTAAAGCCAATTTACTGATTGTTTCCGGGATTTTTCATTTTTAATATTTTTGAAATTTTTTAAACCGTTACTAAAACTATGATATTACTTCTATATTTGTTATAATATATCAATTTTATTAAATATGCTACAATATTTTTTATATTAGTTTTAATAATTCTCGTAACGGTTTGATTTTTTTAAAAACAAAAAAAAATTGATGCGATTAGACAAAAAAATATGATACGAGGATCTTTTAGATCAGATGAAAAGAATACTCACAGTATGTCTACGCTATTAGAAAAACCAATCAAAGTAAATCGTATTGTTGCGACAAGTATTGAACATGCACGTGCAATAGAAGACCCTGCACGTGCAAAAATTGTAGAAATTTTGTATCGTCAAGCACTTTCTGCAGAACAAATTTCAAATGCTCTGAAAAAAACGGGATACAAAAAAGCACTTACTACAGTCCGACACCATCTAGAAATTCTCAAAGATTCTGGATTAATTGAGATTGTGAAAATTGAAGAATCTCGTGGTGCCATCACCAAATTCTACAGTACCTCTACAAAACTATTGGATTTTGAAACACCTGAGGATTTTGATTCCAAATATTCAAAGGTGATTGACAATACATCAACTAAGATAGAAAAAATCCTAAAAGGTTTGACTCCAAAAACTGGAAAAAGTAAAGGAAAAAAATCTGTAGAATATTCTCAGTATTTGGTCATGGAGATTATGAATCGTGCCATGACAAATGTACTTGAGAATGGTAAAAAATAATCGTTAAACCTAAGTATTTCTTGGAAGATATTTCTTGCATGGTACGTGTCTTTTACAGTCAAAAAACAGAAGAACTAATTGAAAAAATGACTTTGACGAATTGGCGTAATCAGATTAAAAATGAATTAGGTGAAGAACAACAAGCAATGTCTGATAACTGGAAAATGTGTGCAATAGGTGAGAGAATACGCATAGAAGGACGAAATTTAGAATCTATAAAAGATCTTTCACCTGATGCGATCAATTTAGGATATGAATTTTCAGTTGCCATGCAAGAAAAAAATAACGAAAAAGCACTTGAAATCATTACAAAGATAGAACAGTTGCCAACAATATGGCGTGATAAATGATCATGGATGAAAAAGCTATAAAATTATTTTCAGAAAAAAATCTTGTCTTCATTGCAACCATTATGAAAGATGGTTCACCACAAGTTTCCCCTGTTTGGGCAAATTATGAAGATGGATATGTAATGATAAACACTGCTGAAGGAAGAATAAAACACAAAAATGTTTTACGTGATCCTCGTGTTGCAGTTTCTGTTGTATCAAAAGACAATCCACTTGACATGACAACAATTCGTGGAACTGTTGACGAGTTAATTCCTGATTATGATTACAAACATGCAGACAAACTTACACAACAATACATGGGACGTGAACATTATCCGTTCAAACGCGATGATGAAAAAAGAATAATACTAAAGATAAAACCAACCAAAGTTTTTGTTTTGCCAGAACTAAAAATGTCAGATTAATACTTTATAATGTTTCTAAATTCGAATTTAGAAATATAAAAAATTTAGAACGTTAATAGAAAAAAGTTAGCAAAGACAGTTTAACGTCGTCTGCGTTTAGCTGCCTTTCTCTTTGGAGCGGCTCTGCGTTTAGCTGCCTTTCTCTTTGGAGCTGCTTTTCGTTTAGCTGCCTTTCTCTTTGGAGCGGCTCTGCGTTTAGCTGCCTTTCTCTTTGGAGCTGCACGACGTTTGCCGGCAGTTCTCTTACGAGATGCTGCAGCTCTTTTTGCTGCTGCACGTCTCTTACGAGTTGCTGCAGCTTTTGCTGCTTCAGCTGCTTTCTTTGCAGCATTTCTCTTTCGAGTTCTTGCTGCTTTCTTAGCTGCTGCTGCTCTTTTGGCTTTAGATATTGCCATGACTTTTTGCAAAAGTTATTGAAGTTATATGGTAAGAGTCACACATAATTACGCAAACCATAGAAAAATTTGACACTTTTTTTGATTTTGTTAAATTTGCGATCAACAATTTGTTATACAAACAACAGCGGTATCAACAGTTGTTTGGTCTTTTTGTGGTCGGATAATTATCTTGTATTGATTTTCTTTATCAAATGGAATGTCAAACTGTGTTGTTCGATGAATTGGCTTGTCAGGTTCTAATTTTTCTAACCATAAGTCATTTTCAGAGAATTCGCCAAAAACTGCCTCGTGTTTTTGTTCGTTTTCATCAATAATGTAGAATTGACCTCCCGAAATTACAGTTGGTTCATCACTGATGTTTTTTGCACTAATTCCTATCATTACAAACGTGTTTTCAGGTATTGTTTTTTTGTCTCCTTCATGTGTTCCCTCAAATGTAATTACATATTCTACTGGTCCAACTGTGATTGGTTTTCCTGCAACTGTTGTGATGTAGTTTGTTTGGTATTGAGTATACATGTACATTCCAGCTGCAATTGATACAAGTATTGCGCCAACTATTACTACCATTCCAACTCGTATCATGAAAATTCTGATTTTTTTTAGTATATAGTTGAAACTGAAAATTAGGACGAAAGTCCAGACCTTATGCAAAAAATGCACCTTGTGAGAGGGGAAGGTCTGAACTCTAATAGTATAATCATACAAAATGACTTAAAATCCGCGGAAATTTGAGCAAAAAACCCCTGCCGTTTTGGTAAAAGATGCGATCATGAATGTTATACATCTGACAAACACAGGATTATCTATCAAAATATTATAGTATTATTGGTCAAGCCTTGGGGCATTTTTGCAATTGTTCTCCGTCTTGAGGTTTTTGATCTTTTTTTGCGATCAGAATGATGAATGTCATATTATCATATTACGGGATTAATTTTAAATGTCCCTTGTTTGGGATTTGTACCTATGAATAAGAAATTCTTAGGAGTTGCTTTTGCAGCTGTATTTGCAGTTGCTCTAGTCAGTTCTCCTATCGCAGCAGATGCAATCACTGATTTGCTAAAAACAAAAATCAAGATTGATGACGACGAATATGAGAAAATCACTTCAAATTAGCCCAAAAAGTTCCAACTGATGGAAGCGTTTTTGGTGGATATGCAGTATTTACTGATATGCATGTTATAGCTGTAACATCACATCCGGGTGCATATGATAGTGAAGCTCAAAGTTTCGATAATGATGATATTACATTTGCGTTATGCAGTCCTGAACAAATAGCAGATGGACTATGTGGTGCAGAATGGCACACTCATCTAGTTGAACCTGTTGATCATGATAGATGTGGTTTCAAAGCAATCGGTGCATTGACATTCGAAGAACCATCTGAAAAAGTCAAAATCAAGGCTAAGAAGATAATTCTTAAAGAAATCGAGATGGAAACAGATGACTATACCAACTCAATAACTGGTGAAGTAAAAGACTTTACTGCAGGAAATCCTGTTGATGCCAATCCGGATACCAAAAAATTTGATGGTGCAGCATTTGATCTAAATGCAACATTTGATGCATCAGGAAATCTTGAAGCAGTCTGTATTGGTCCTGTGATTCCTCTAGAAACTCCACCTGGAACGATTCCACCTGGTAGGTAGAATCATCTAAACAATACCTAACATCTCTTTTTTCTTTATTTTTTACCAAAAATTTGGGGGTTGAGCTTTTACGCACGACTCTAAAAGATCATACATGTTTAGCTGGGAGAGCTTGGTGATTTGATGATTGCATTTCATATCTAGGAACAAGTGTTCACCCCCCCTCAAAATTAGTCATTTTGAAAAAATCACATTATGCGTAAATCATGCAAATTTAGAAGGGGGTTTAACGCCTAGGCATGATATCAGAAAATCTCCCCATTTAACAAATTATTGAAAAAAGGATATACTAAATCAATAATTTGGAAAAATAAGTCTGATGTAAACTCTCTAAATCCTTCAAATGAATCATTTACTGGTTCAAACGATTCATTTACAACACTTTCATCAACTGGAATAAACGTATGATTCATGTCATAAAATATCCCATATGTGATTTTATCCTCTGCTTGTGCATTTTGTAACACATATTTTCATGAAAATAGGGGTTTGTCTACCATGAAACGACAGATGGGCTATTCTCTTTCTAATCTGATGGTGATTTTGCCTTTTTTGGCCATGTTTGCTACTTTAAGTGCTCTATTCATAACACCCATACCAAATCTTGACAGCTCTGCTGAAGATATGATTAATTCTCTTGATTTTGAGGTTTTTCTTTTCATAATTTGGAATGGTAAATTTTGGATATAAGACACGCGTAGGACTGATCAATCATCTATTTTTAGAATGTCTTCATCAAAAATCTAGACGTTTTTTCATGCATTTCAGATACCTTGTCCATTGCATCAAAAACCGTCTGTTGATTGATATTTTCTTTATCATCTAAAACCACATAGACCCCAATTTTTTGTTTACCATCTTCTGTGATCATTTTATTAATTGCTTGAATAGAGTAGCAAAAATCTCCTATCTTTTTCTCAAATCTGTCTTTTTCTTCTTCATTAAATCCTAAATACCTTGCAATTTGATTATTTTTCATAATTATTTTGGCTCCAATTACAAGAATGCCTGGTTGTGCTTTTGGTTCAAATATTTCTACTGGGATGCCGTATTGCCCTGCATGTTTTACTAGAATTTGGAAAGAGTTTTCAGTGTCTTTTATATCTTCAAAAGAAAGATTTTCATGAATTAACCATCTCTCAATGTTATCTCTCATTCTTGATGCGCTCATAACGCATATCTCTGATTAGTTCTATATGATTCTAAATATAGTGATTCCAGTCTTAATTTATAATATTTCAAAATTCGAGTTTAGAAATAAACTAAATCTTTACCTGTAAAACTTAGATGTTAACATTAAACCCAGGTTCTAATCCAGGAACTGTTGCTACAATTATTATGTTTAAAATTATTCCTACAACCATTAACACGATTCCCAGGTACAAACAATTCTTGGCTTTGCGAGGATCATCATGTCTGATGATGAAGAATGCGATGATTCCTCCAATTATTCCAAAAAATATTGGCAACAAAAACCATGCATTGCTTCTTGATCTTTCTGGATAGGACATTTTTTCATAATTATTTTATCGATGCTACTTTTTTCTGTATCTGTGTGATTTCTATTTCAACTGTTTCTAATGGATCTTCAACCTGATTGCGTTTAATTGAGAACATTTTGGGTTTTTCAAAATCATCTGTACAATCTGGACATGCATAAACTAGTACTCTATATTCATTTGGTGCTTTTGGATTAGATAATCTTGGATAATATACCAATCTTGCACCACAATCAACACAATATCTATTGGCCCTTCTAGTTCTGACCAATGTAAACCTCCTGCATTATTCTAAATATGCGATCATCTATTAGATCTATGTTGTCTAATAGAGTAAACAAACTGCTATCAACCGATCAATATGTCTAAATTCGAATTTAGAAATAAAATTTATTTCTAATGATGACTTGACAACACATGTTTAAAAATAATATTTCAAAATTCGAGTTTGGAAACAAGTGGCGCCGCCCATCAGACTTGAACTGACGACCGTCCGATTAACAGTCGGATGCTCTACCACGCTGAGCTAGGGCGGCAACATGTTTGTACCTCGGTAAAAGTGATTTAATCCTTGCGACTATGTAAAATAGACCAAAGTAAAACAATTGATCAATTAAATTTAGTAAAAAATTCTTTGATTTCTTTTGAACGACTTTCTACTAATTCAATAATTTCTAAATGTTCATCAGGAGTAGGTTCTCTTTTATGAACAATTTGAAATGCACTAAGTGCAGAACCCACCATTTCACCAACAAAAAAACCACACAAAAAATCTCCTACATTTTCACAATTCCAAGTTTCCCCAACTCTTGGTGAAGCTCCGGCTGTTTTATACAATTCTAATGTTTGTTCAATTAATTCTATTGTTTGTTTTGTAAATTCAGAATCCAGAGTCATCAGAAAAGAAATTTTATTTTTCTATACCTTTTTTCTTTTCATAGACGTAAATGCCATCTAGGAAAACTCTATGGTCTTTATTTTTTACTTTGGTTTTTAGTTCAATGTTTGCTGCTGTTTGTGTAATATCTGTCCATACTTCTCCTGTCAAAAGTATGTCTTCTCCTTTTGGAATAACTTTGGTGTTTCCAACAATTTTTGTACTTCTCGGTGCACGTTCTCCTTGAAAGTTTTCAATTAAGATTGTTTTTCCTTCAACTTTCACTGTAATTGGAAAATGTGCAAAAACAACTTTCATTTTAATTGTATATCCTTCAATTAATCCTTCACAAATATTTCTAATAACTGATCTTGCTGCGTGTAAAATTGCATAATCTCTTTTTCTAAAATCGATGGTTTTTAAAAGCACTTTACCGTCTGAAATTTCTATCTTTACAGGAATATTACGGAAACTTTTGAAAGTTTTACCTAATGGTCCTTCAAATCCTAACATGTGTTTGTTTTGTGTAATTTTGACTCCTTCTGGAATAATTACTTCATCTTGAAATTTCTCAACTTGTTTAGAAGACATATCCTATCAAAAATCCTCCAATCCCTTTTTCTGATGCTTCGTGATGAGACATTACCCCTTGATTTGTTGTAACTAGGAGCATTCCTCGATCGTATGCTGGCAAATATTGTTGTTCCCAATTATTAAATTCATCATTTTTTACTTTGAATCTTGGAGAAATTGCTCCACATTTTGTAATCTTTGCTAATAATTTAATTTTGAATTTTCCGCCTCTCTTATCATCAATATGCTCAAACTCTCCAATGTATCCATCTTTTTGGAGTGTTTTTAGAACTTCAATCCCTAATTTTGATGTTGGAAGAATTGTACATTCGCTCTTTCTTCTTGTTTCATTGTTGTATAGTGTGACAAATAGATTTGCTAAAATGTTGGTTGCTGGCATATTATCACCTATTTTTCCTAAATCCTAAGGAAGTAGCTACTTCTCTGAAACATCGTCTACATAACATTAAATCGTATTTTTGTATAACAGCTGTATAATCTCCACATCTTTTACACCATCTTGAACCTCTACCAAATTCATGTTTTTTTCTTCCAGTAAATTCGTATGATCTGTCTTTTGCCATTATGCTACGGTCACTCCAAATTCTCTTACTAGATAATCTTTTGCTTCTTGATTTTTAATAATATGTGATTTTCCAACACTTGCTTTGTGTTTACTTCTGTTTCTAATTCCATAACCTGGTCTAGTTAATGTAACTGAAATTCCAAGACCTAAAATTCCAATTTGCGGATCATATTTTACACCTGGAATATCTATGTGTTCTCTAATTCCAAATGAATAGTTTCCAAAATTATCAAATGATTTTTCATTAACAGTATTTCCTTTTGCTTCAAAGAGTCTTTTGAGTAATGCTTTTGCATCTTCACCGCGAATTGTTACTGATACTCCTATTGGTTCTCCTTTTCTAACTCCCCAATCTCTTTGTGTCTCTCTTGCATTACGTGCACATGATTTTTTTCCTGAAATTTGTTCAAGTGCTCTTTTTGCAATTTCAATTACATCTCCTGATTTACCTACTCCCATATTTAGAACCACTTTTTCTAAAGTGATTTGTTTCATTGGGGATTCTGTTGTTTGAGACATATGATCACTTTAATTGAATTATTGGCTCCTCTTTTCCTATTGTCATAATGATGTCAGCTGGAATCTCAATCTTTCTATCGCTTAAAGCAAGAACAAGCCTTTTTGGCAGAATGAATGTTCCTTCTTCAATATCTTCTATCTTGCCTATTTGTCCTGCATTTATTCCACGTGTTACCAAACCTTGGCAACCTTTCTCTAATTTAATTACTTCAAGAATTTTTTGTTCTGGAATTTGGATTAAACAAGTATCTCCTACATTTACATCAGTATCAGAAACAGTTGAACGTCCATCATGGAATCCAATTTGTATCTTTCCTTTGTTAATGGTTGTTTTACTTACAACACTAACTAGTTTTTTCGACTTTTCTGATTCATTAATTTTAATTGGTTCTAAGAGTTTTCCTTCTGTTGGAACAAGACGATAAACATCTGATACATTTTCTAATTCTACTACATCCATTAATCCAATTGCATGATGAAGTGATTTTCTTACTACTCCGTCGATTTTTACTTTGCCTGAATAGATTGCAGTTTTTGCTTCTCTAAGACTTGTAACTATCTTCAACATGTCTCTGAGAAATACTGCCGTTGGTACTGCATAGCTCTTTTTGTGTGGTCCTGGTCTTACTGTAATTACAAATCTCTTATCTTTTCTGGTAATGCCCCAGAATTGTGGAGACATTTGACGCTTGAGTTTTTTACTTCCTGAAATACTTACCATTAACCTTCATCTTCCTTTTTTTCCTCTTTAGGAGCTTCTTTTGTTTCTTTAGGTGTTTCCTTTTTTTCTGGTTTTTCTTCTTTAGGAGAATCTTTTACAGGTTCATCCTTGACTGGAGATTCTTTTGGTTGTTTCCTTGGATCTTTGCCTTCAAGCTTTGCTATTCTCCATTTATCTTCAGTATTAAGTGATGTTACAACAAGATTTGATGTATGGATGTACACGTCAAATTTATCTCCTTTTGTTTTTTCTTTCTTTACTCCTTCAATAGCTACACTATTCTTCTGTGTAGAAACTTTGGCAACTTTGCCATCAACTCCTTTGAATTCTCCTTTGAGGATTGTTACACTGTCTCCTTCAACAACACGTACACTTTTTTTACCATATTTTTTCTGTAAATCTTTTGATAATGCGCTTCCAAGCTGTTTGCTTTTTGTATGATATGTTGCACGATAAATCATGATGTTACGCATTTTAGTTGGTTTCATTTTCTTATACCACCATTGATGCCAGGTTAGCTACTCTTGGCCATTTCTCTGAAGCTTCTGCAGCAACTGGTCCTTTGATATCCGTTCCTTTTGTTTCTCCTTCTGGAGTTATTAGAACTGCTGCATTATCTTCAAAACAAACTCTAACACCATTTAATCTACGAACTGCATACTTTTGTCTAACAATGACTGCACCATACACTTGTTTTCTTAATTCTGCTGGTCCTTTCTTTACTACAACATTACAAAAATCCCCAACTGCTGCTGAAGGAAGTCTTGATACTCTAGTTTTATGTCTTGGAACGTTGATTACTTCTAAAATTTTTGCGCCAGAATTATCTGCGCATACAATCTCTGCACCAACTGGAATTGATCTTGTTACATATGGACGGAACTCTTCTACTCCTTTTCCTGCTTGCTTTGCCATTATGATTTAACCTCCACTACTACATATGATACAGATTTTGATATTGGTCTGCATTCTGCAGTCAATACATGGTTTCCTGATTCGACATCAATACATTCTGGTACGTGTGCATGAATGGTACTTTTGCCTCTTGCATATCTCTTAAATTTACTAAAGTACACTGGTGCCTCTTTTTGCAGCGTGATTGTTTGCTTTGCTTTACTGCCTGTTACTTTACCGTCAAATAACTTTCCTCTTATTGATAATTTCCCATGGAACGGACAATGTTTATCTTCACATTCTCTTTTTGGTTCTTTTACTTTTAATCCAATATTTTGAGTCATGCTTTTGCTCCTAATCTATCAAATGATCTCTTTGCAATTTTGCAACCGTCTACCACTATCTCTTTATTATCAATTGAAAATTTCCAACTGTTTGATTCTTTGGCAACTGATTTTGTTCCTTTTTTTGTGTTTATTGTAAACATTGATTTTGTTTCATCTACAATGGTTCCATTTAATCCTATAACTTGTGGGTTAGATGATTTGGAAATTTCTGTATGTAATCCGATAAATTCATGTGAAATTATGTTGTTTGCAGTAATCATTTCTCTTTTTTCATCTCGTTTAATCGGGTTAACATTCTTGCGATGTCGTGACGTAGTGGTTTTAGTTTGCCGCTTTCTTTCCTTAATGTTCCTTTAGCTGCATCAACTCTAAGTTTTCCAAGTTCACTTCGTGTTTCTTGAATCTTACTCTTAAGATCTTTTTCGTTTAATTGTTTAATTGTCTTCATACTAATTCGAGTCATTTGAGTTGAGCCTCCTCCTCTTCTAATGTTTCAAGTTCTTTCATCTTTTCTTCTTCCATTGCAATTTGCTCTGATTCTGTTCTTGCTTTCTTTTCTTCTTCTGTTTCGTCTCTCATCTTTCCTGTTTCTTGATCTTTGACTTGTTTTGCTTTCTTTGGTTTTTCAGCTTTCATTTCAAATTCTGGAATAAGCTTTTCTTTTCTTGCTATTCTAATTCTGATACCAATTAATCCCATTGCAGTTTGCACATGTGCAATATCTTCATCAACAATAACTTCTGCATGATGTCCTGCTCTTGGTAAAATCCCTGCAGTATGTTTTTCAAACGCTGAACGGTCTCCTCTGAGTTTTCCTGAAATTGTTATTTGAACTCCCATTGCCCCATTTTCCATAATTTGTTTTAATGTCCACATTGTTGCTCTTCTAAAGGCAGTTCCACGCTCAATATGCGATGCCATTCTATTGCACATCACACTTGGAGAAAGTTCTGGTTTATCAATTTCTACCACTGAAATTTGCGGATTTTTTAATCCAAAGTCTGATGCAAGTTTATCGGTAAGTTCTCTAATTCCTGAACCTTTTCTCCCAATTACGATTCCTGGTCTTGTTACATGTAATGCAACCCTTGTACCTGTTGGTGTTTTTGAAATTTCTGCATGTGAAAATCCTGCTTCTTTGATTGCGTCTCTTAGATAGTCTTTAAGAAGCATCATGTTATAGTTGTCTTTGATTACATTCTTCACAGCTGACATATCTAAATCTCCTGAGCCACCAATTCTACGTGAGTTAATACATTGTTCTTTGGAGTTGCTCTTCCCATTGCTCTTGGAATGAATCTTTTTACCAATACTCCTTTGTGAACAGTTGCATTTACAATCTTTAATCTATCCAAATCCATTCCTTTGTATTCTGCATTTGATTCTAAATTATCTAAAACCTTGATGAATTCTATTGCTGTTTTTTGTGGATAGCGTCCTGACATCATTCCAGGGTCAGATTTATGTCCTACTTGATTTTTGAATCGTCTAAATGCAATTGCTCTATCTTTACTAATTACTGCTTGTAGATAGTCTCTTGCTTTTTCAATTGATAACCCTTTGATTGCAACAGCTACTTCACGTGCATGTTTGTGTGAGATGTCTTTTTCTCTTAATGAAGAACGTACGTGTCTTGTAGCATCATAATTTTGGAAAGCGTAAGCAAATCTGCCCATAATAATCACTTCAGTGGGACATAGAGACTAGATCTTGATGCTCCAACACCTGGTGCACCATGTGAAACTCTCTTGTTTGTTATGACATATTCTCCCAAGTAATGTCCAATCATTTCTGATTTAATTACGACTGGAACAAACTCTTTTCCTGAAAAAACATTTACTGTAACATCTACCATGTATGGTAGAACAATCAAATCTCTTACATGAGTTTTGATAGGATTCTTTAATTTTCCTGCTTTTGCTGACTTTATCTCTTCAATTAATTTTCTCTTTCCATCGGTAATGCCTCTAGTAAGAGATCTTCTTTGTCTAGCGTTGAATAATTGGAATAGTTTCTCTAATGACATATTTTCTAGTTCTTCTTTTGGTATTCCTCTGTATGTAAATTCTTTAACCATATTTCTTCTCCTCTGTTAGTGTACTTCGAGTTTTATGGTCCATATTATAGCATTCCTATCTTTGTTGCCAAATCTCTGGCTTTTTCTGTTGTTTCAAATTGAACAAATGCCTTTTTACCATAAATTGTTCTTGCTGTGTTCACATTAGTGACATTTTGATTGTAAAGTGCTTTTACAGCTTCGGCGATTTGTGGTTTACTTGCTGATCTTTCTACTATGAAACAAATTTTGCTTTCATTCTCTACCATTGCAAATGTTTTTTCTGTAATGTATGGCTTGACAATTATTTTACTCGCTTGATCTACATTCATTGTGTTTTCGCCATAACCTCTAGATGTGTTGATTTTATTTTCCTAATCTCTTCAATTGCGGATTTAGAATATACTGTTAATCTAATTGGATCAGAACCCGGTGCTAAATCTAACACACTTAATTCGTTGATATTTTTTGCCTCTACACCTGGAAGTGAACCTATTGCTTTTCTTATGTTCGAAGAATTTTTTGTTACAAACAAAATACTCTTTCCAACTTTCTTGCTTCTGCCTCTAAGCGATGGTTTTCCAGAACGTGATTTTCTTGATTCTAATCTTTCTATATCTTGTGTAAGTTTTAATGAATCTAATATTTTGACTATCTCACTTGCTTTAGAAACTGTCTCAATATCATCTGATACTATTATTGGAAATGATTCAATACCCTCTACTTTGTGACCGCGTGATTCAACAAGTTCTTTTGATGCAGTAGCAGCAATTGCAGAGCATAGTGCTAGTTTCTTTTCTTTTTTGTTTAATTTTTTGTAAATCCCTTTCTCAACAATAGGTGGATGTGCTTGTCGTCCTCCTCTTGTAGATGCAACTTCTGCACCTTGACCTTGTCTTCCTCCTCCTCCTCCTTGGGCTCTAGCAACACGAGAAACACCTTGACCTGTTGGAGGATCATTTGAATCTGCCACAACATCCATGCCGGCATTTGGTTTTCTGCCTTGGCGTTGAAATTGATGTGAATTTAGATTGGTGTAAGCTTTATGAATTAATTCTCGTCTAAATGGAGTTGAAAATACTAATGGCAATTCTACTTCTTCCTCTTTTGTGCCATTTGTTTTGTATGATGCAATTTTCATTATACCACAACCTCCAAGATATTTGGCTTGGAAACTTTTGCTGGAACATTTCTGATTTGACTTCTTAGTTTGATCAATCTCCTATATGTTCCAGGTACTGATCCTTTTAGAATAATGAAATCGCCTTTAACTAAACCAAAGTGTTTGTATCCTCCATCTGGATTAATTTTTAATTGATCATTATCCGTGTTTCCCATGATCATTATTCTTTTATCATATTCGACTCTTTGATGGAATCCCATTTGTCCTGCTCTTGGGACTGTATACATGACATATTGTGGTGAAATTGGACCTAGAGAACCTAACTCTCTAACTGTTTTTCTGGATTTATGTTGCTTCTTCTTTGCACCATATCTTTGAATGACTCCTTGCCATCCTTTGCCTTTAGTAATCGCTGCTACATCAACACTTGCACCTGTTTCAAAAATTTGATCAATTTTAATTTCTTTTCCAAGTAATTCTTTTACATGTGTAAATTGTTTTTGAATGTCTCCACCACTAACTGATGCTTCAAAAATATATGGTTTCTTTTGTTCTAGACCAGCTGCACGTGGAGAAACTGCAACAATTGCAAATATTTCTTTAATCTTTCCTAATCTTTTTTCTGCATTTTCTAATGCGCCTTCTCTATTTTTAATGGTAATTTCTTTTGCTATATTTTTTGGAATGTCTTCTGCATATACATCAAATTCTGCATGTAATCCATCATGATCTTTTGAATATCCTCTAACTCCTAAAACTAATACTGGTGGAGTTACTAGGACTGTTCCAAGACTGACAAGCTGTTTACCGGCATTTGGTGTTTTTTCACGATCATCGATACTAACCACTTGGACACACCCTGCTTTGAAACCACAATGTGCCAAAATTTTTGGCTCATCTGAATCTAATTTTGGCCATGCTCTAATTCGTGCTTCCATACTTTTGGCACGTCCTCTAGGTAAGTATGCAAGACTTCCTCTACGTGGTTGATGGTTTTTACGTGCGCCCATTGATAAGACGCATCAAAGATGACCCTCTATTAAACTATATGAGATATCGTTAACCACTAGAAAAACTGTGGTTAACCAACTGTTCCTAAAATTGTTATGGAACAAAAAGATCTGATGCTATGCTCCAAATAGTAATTCCACCAATTATAATTCCTATCCCGCCAATTCCAATAGCTAGTAACAAGAAATTTTTTCTTTCTGGCATGTTATGATATATTTTGTGCATTAATTATTGATAGTGTTCCTAGAAGTGCTTCTTCTAGACGTACTGTCTGAGTAGCTTGATTTGGAAAAAAGTTTAGAGACTTTGCATTTTGCACATTTTTCATTTTTCCTCCCAATATTTCATGAACTCCTTTTTCAGGAGATCCAAACACGAGTAATGTTGGTTGATCTGATTTTGTATATTTTGAAATTTGTTCTTTTGTTGCTGTTTTTCCTTTTCTGGATGTGATGATAATGTTTCCCTTCCATTCTTTTAGAAGTGAAAATAAATTTGCTCTCTCTTTAACTGAATATCCCCAATATGATGTGGTTTCACTCTTGTTAATCTCTTTAACTGAAAATTTAGGATATCCTTCCTTGAATTGAACAGTTACTCTTTTTCCAATTGCGGTTTTTCCAAAAAACAGTACAAGTTGATTTATTCCAACATCAACAAATTTTTTCCCTTTAACACTTACTACTATGCCTTCTCTTACATCCCCTCTGTTGATATTTTTTGGGTTTGCTGGTGTTATGTGGCTAGGAATTTTTAATGGTTGAAGTACTCCAGCAAATTTTAGTTCATTCATTTTTGGAAATAATCTTTTTCGCAAAAATTGAGGAGTTTCTAAATACTTTAAAATCATCACAAGAAGATTCCTGTCTTGTTTGTTGTTTCCCTCTTGGTAAATGTATATTGTATCTATTTTGAAGATGGAACATGCTCTCGCAATAACTGAAATTTTTCTAGTTTTGTCTATTTTAAGTGATTCATCAGATAGAGATGATTCGGGAATGGCTACTGATAATTTCAATCTAATTTAGTCTCACAAGTAGTTAAAAATAATTATTTTTGTTCGTGTGGATATTTCTCTTTGGCAGTTTTTGCATAATTTGCAACCTGCTCTTCTGAAACCAATTCATACAATTCGTTGTCAGTTTTAATGTGTGCCATTCTTATGTGACTTGTACCTTCTTTATCTTCACTTGATAGATAAATCCCTGCTGATGCTAATACCGATGCATCATCCAATGTTAGATCATTTTTGTAAGTCTTTTCTAAAAAGTCAGTTACTTGTTCAGAACCTGAACCAATTGCAATTGCATCATATGATATGTATGTTCCACTAGGATCAGTCAAAAATAATTGTGGTGTTTTGTTTACTACTCCACCTAAAATTAACGCAACACCAAATGGTCTTACTCCTGCATATTGCGTATATTGTTGAGATTGATCAGCTAAATGTTTTGCAATTGTTTCAACTTCAACGGGTTCATCGTAAATCATTTTGTTACTTTGAGAAAAGAATCGTGCATTGTCTACTTGACTTCTTGCATCTGGAATGTATCCTGCTGCTGCGACTCCTACATGATCATCAATTTGAAAAATCTTTTGTGCTGTTTCAGAAATTTGTAGTTTTCGTGGTTTTTCTTCAACTGCAATAACAATCCCGTCTTTACATTTTACGCCTACTGCAATTGTGCCTCTTCGAACAGTTTCAATAGCATACTCCACTTGGTAAAGCCTCCCGTCTGGTGAAAATACGGTAATTGCTCTGTCATAGCCTTGTTGTGCAGGAAGCATTTGATTCCAATGCTTTGAAAGTTTAATTTAAGTCTAGCCTGTCAGTTTTGGCGTGAGATTTGAAATTGAATTTTATGGTCACGAAAATATTAGATCAAGTCATCAAAAGACTATAGAGATTACAAAAGAGACCCATTTATCGCCTCAAGGTGATTGTATAGTTGGAGTTAATGCTACCTCTAGTTGTAATGACCTTCCACTAGAACTAAAAGAAAAACTCAAAACACATGATTCTAAAATTACTTTCTCAATTCAGGTCGGTGGTCATAAATTTGTAGTAGAAGGAAGAGGACATCCTGATCTAATTCTTACTCATTCTGAAGATATTGTGATTAGAAAAAGTAATTTCATTTGTCCTAGAACATTAGCCGTAAAGTGTGACAAAGCATCTGATCTGTTGCCTAGAGAAATGGTTTCTTTGTTACAGGATCCAAAAACAAAAGGTATCTTTACTATAACAGTTGAATGAAACTGTGACAATTTTATACTCATTGATTTAGTAAGAATTATGGGGCGTAAAACTAACATCTTCATTTTAATCCCGTTATCTGCATTTGCTACGATAGTTCTGGGATTGGTGATGTATACTGCTTTGTGCAAAAATTCTAGTCTTCCCTTACCATGTTAAAACACATCAAATCAATTCTAATTATTCCTTATTTTGGTTAATTCTGATTTAGCAAGATTCTCTTAAAGTACAGGTTAATAGTAATTTTATGGCAAAACCTGTCATTGAATTACCAATATCTCAAAAACCTACTGATACAGAATTAAAAAAACTCAAGGAATATTTCAAAGAAATGCCTGTAGAAGAAATTTTAACAGGATTAAAATTTGCTAAAAATCGCTGGTCTGCAAAAGATGCTGGAACCCTAAGGGTTGGAAGAAAAAGTATTATTCAAAAAGAAGTACACTCAGTTACTACTGAACAAGCTCAATGGCGATTAAAAAATTGGAAGATGATGATTGCAAATTATCGTCGACGTGGATACAGTTATCCTACGATTTCCAGAATAAAGAAAATTCTTATTCAAAAAAGTAAAAAGAAATCAAAATAAGAAATCTAAAGCAAGATATCTGATTTTTTCTCAATTATTTGTTGTTTGAGATCTTCTGGAACATCTGGAATTGATGATTTTGTCTGACCTGCAATTACGTTGTGTGCTTCTTCTAGAATTGCAAGCGTATCTGCGTTTGTTTCAGCACCTACACTCAAACTGCCCCCTATATCCATTGAAGAACCAGACATTACATCGCCTAATATTTGTGACAAGTCTTGCATCGATGCATTTGCATCAGGCATAATTCCACTTAATGATGGAGTCAATCCTTTGATAATTGACATGCATGGACTTAACGTAACAACTACATCTCCTAGCTCTGAAACAGTATCTAATCTAAGCTTGATTTGTTCCATGGAAAGTTTTGCGCCTCCCACCATGTTCTTCATCTTTCTAACTTGTGCTAATTCTCCTGCATATGCATGAGCATAACCATTATTGTTGTTTCTTTGAGCATTTACAATTTTTCCAAATATTGCATCATGTTTTTTCTGTAATTTTTTATTAATTCCTTCTAATTTTGTAATCTGAAATTGTAATTTTTTTTGTGCAAATTCTATCTTGTTTTTTAGTGGTTCATCAGGTTTTACCTTGCCGATTATCCTTTGAGATATGCTTTCTCCTTCGGTCTTGCTCCAAGAATTATGTAACATTTGTAATTTCCCCAATATGGGTCAAAATTTCTGTTTTAAACAAATTTGTAACCCTAGTTAGTGTAACTGGAGTTACAATATAGTAGAGTTACACTATCCAAAAGTAAATGAAAATATTTGAAAACCTTTACCTGTAATTTTTATCTCCATCACATGAGATGCACTGTCTTTACTGCTTATGATGTTGTAGATGTTAGGTTCTGACACCACCAGTTTATTTCCTGATTTGATGTCTACTCCAGAATACTTTGAAGAAAGTGGCTCTCCATCAAGAAATATCTCTAATTCTGCATTATTGTCAGTTACAATGTTTACTTCCTTGGCATTGTATAGTAGTTTGATGGTTCCTGAATTGGAAACAAGTTCCATATTTTCTTCATTATTTTTCCAATCTCCTGTCAGATAGAATTTATGTAAATCTATTGTTTCAGGATCTGAGTATGTTACAATTTTTTCTGGTTGAAATCCCTCATCGCTTCCCAACTGGTTTCTGTTTTCTGCAAGTTTGTAGCCAAAGTATAACTCTGGAGTTCTAAACATTGTATGTTCAAATGCCTTAATATCTACAAGTGATGCATTTGATGTAGTCTGAATTCCAAGTGCTGCAGATCTTTCATCTAAAAGTTGTTGAATAATTTTTTCAGTTTCTTTGTATGCTCCTTCTCCAATATGATCATATCTAATGTATCCTTCATAATCTGCAATGTATTTTCTTGGCCAGTATCTATTTTCAAATGCTTTCCATGTTTTCATTTCGTTATCTAGAACAACGGGATATCTTATTCCATGTTTATCAATTGCCATCTTTACATTTTCAGGATCTTTTTCAAACTCAAATTCGGGTGAATGTATTCCAATGATTAATAATCCTTGATCAGAGTATTTTTCATCCCATGCAGTAATGTATGGTAATGTTCTGATGCAATTTATGCAGCTATATGTCCAAATATCATATAGTATTACTTTTCCATCCATCCTTTCTTTTAATTCCTCAGGCGTTGTATTGAGGTAGTATGCTATTCCTACTAAATTTGGAGCCATTTTGAATCCTGTTTTATCAATTTTACCAAGAAGGTTTCCTTCATTTGCTACATTTGTTGATTCAAATTCTTCATCAAATGATGAGAATATTGTGCTAAGAATGCCTACGACGCCAATTACAACAACTCCAAAAATTATTGCAGTTTTAATTTCTGATTTCATTTGTTCATCCTAAGAATAATAATTCATTAAGAAGTGGAAAATTTGCAATGTATGCTAATTGATTTGTAAGTACTAGAATTCCTAAAATTATAATAAATCCCCCTAAAATTAAATTATAATATTTTAGATGTTTACTCATTGAACGAATGATTCTATTTGCTCTTGAATAAAATACACCAATTAAAATAAATGGAATTCCTAATCCTAATGAATAAACAAGTAATAAGTTGAATGCAACTGAAGGAGTTGTAGCTGCAAGCGTAAGTATTGTTCCAAGTATTGGTCCAATACATGGTGTCCATCCCGCGGCAAATGCCAATCCAAATACAAAGGACATTGGATAACTTGCCTTTGATCTTTTTGGAAAGAATTTTTTTTCCATGTTTAATTTGTTAATTTTTGTTGAAAGAAGTAAAAAAATTCCAAATCCAACAATGATGATTCCTCCAACTTGATTAAGCCCTTCAATTAATTCTCCAGTTGATGTAGAAAGAGCACTGTTGATAATTACTCCTAATGTTGAAAAAACTACAGAAAATCCTAAAACAAAAAATACAGAATTTAAAACTATGTTTGTTCTATTGACTGAAATTGTTTTGGAACCCACCATCTGGTTTATTTCTGAAAGTGTTGTTCCTGAAATATATGCTAAAAATGCTGGAATCATTGGCAAAATACATGGGGCAACAAATGATCCAAGTCCTGCAAGTGCTGCTACTGCCAGAGTTATTTCAGCCACATAATAAAATTACAATTTTTCCTTTAAAGCGTTCTTCCATATCTTTTCTTAACGTTGATGCAATCCGTTTTTAACTGGGGTGTGCATATTTTTGACATGAACAAGCGTTTCATAATCGTAGGTATTGCTTTAGGAATAATAATTACGATTGCTGTTATTATCGGATCCCCTGCAATAGGTGGATTTGATGCTATGCGATAATCATTCAAATTTTTGATAAGCCTTCTCAAAAATTTCAAGAGTCTCATCAATATTTGATTTTGACAGCCACGCGGTGACTGAAATTCTTAATCTTGCTTGATTTTTTGGAACAGTGGGATATCTGATTGGTTGTACAAACACTCCCCTAATTGACAAAAATTTTCCAAAATCTATTGTAGTTTTTTCATTTCCAATAATTATTGGTATGATGTGTGTTTTAGAATTAATTTGATAACCAATTTGTTTTAGACCTTTTGAGAGCTGATTTGTATTTTTCTCTAGTTTTTTCTTTTGTTTTTCTCTATTGTAGTTGAATCTCTTTAAAGAATATTCTACTAAAAAAGATGGTAATGCAGATGTATAGATGAATGATTTTGATTTATTAATACATAAATCTATTACATTGTTTTGTGATGCAACATATCCTCCAAATGATCCTAATCCTTTACTCAGACTACTAGTGTATACATCAATTTTTTTTGAAACTCCAAAATGCTCCGGTGTTCCTTTTCCATCTTTTCCTACAACAAAATCTCCATGTGCATCATCAATAATTGTAATTACATTAGTTTTTTGTGAGATTTCGCTAATTTGTTTTAATGATGAAAAATCACCATCCATGCTAAATATTCCTTCAGTTATTACAAACTTGTTTTTGCCTTTTTGTCTTGCCTTCTTTTGTAAATCCTGCATGTCGTTGTGTTTGTAAATTATAACTTTTGCACCAGATAATTTACAAGATTCAATAATACTTGCATGATTTAACTCATCACTTAAAATCAAATCTCCTTTTCTTACAATTGAAGAAATTGCTCCAAGATTTGTCATGTATCCTGTAGGATAAATCAAACTGTTTTGTTTTGATTTATGTTTTGCAAGGGTATCTTCTAGTTTTTTGTATGACTCATCATTTCCAGAAACAAGTCTTGAACTTGATTGAAGTTGTTTGATTTGAATTTTACTAGTTGGAATTCCTAAATAGTCATTTGAGCATAAATTTAGCAGTCTTTTTCCATTAATTGTAATGTAAGCTCCTTGAGATTTTCCATAATGTAATTTTCGATAAAGATCGTTTTTTCTAATATTTTGTAATTCAGAATCAACAAAATCTAGTTTATGCTTTGAGGCCAATTTTTTCTATCATTTTACGGTCTTTTTCTGCCTCATTCCCATCCATGGTCAAATATCCTGCGGTGATAATGCCATTTGCTCCGCTCTGAAGTAACTCTTCACCAGAATCCTCAAGATTTGTTTCTCGTCCTCCTGAAATTTTGATCACCGATTCAGGTAACAAAAATCTGATAACTGAAAACATTCTGATGATCTCAGAGTTTGAAAGATTAACCTGTAATTCTAAAGGAGTTCCTGGAATTGGAACTAACATGTTTATTGTAACTTCTTCAGGAAATAGTCTTGCTAATTCTAGCGTTAGCTCTAATCTTTGTTCTCTAGTTTCTCCCAAACCAATAATTCCCCCAGTACAGAGCTCCAATCCTGCCTCTCTTGCAATTGTTAGTGTTTCTAATCTATCTTCATATGTGTGTGTAGTACAAATTTCTGGAAATTTTGATTTTGCAGTTTCTAAATTATGATTATATCTTTTGACACCAAGTTCTTTTAATTTTTTTGCTTGTTGTTTTGTGAGAAAACCTAAACTACACTCTACACTTATTCCAACTTTTTCATTAATCTTACTAATAATATCACATACTTTTTCAAAATCTTTTGGTGATGGTTCTCTCCATGCAGCAACAAGACAATAAGATTCTGCACCTTCTTCTTTTGCTTTTTGTGCTTTACTAACTACTTCTTTTGGTGTTGGTAATTGATATGTTTCAATTTCTGTATCAAAAAATGCAGATTGTCCACAAAATATACAATCCTCACTACATGCATTTTTTTTGATATTGTTTAATTGTTCAACATCTACTTTTTTCCCGTTAAAATCTCTAGTGATTTGATTTGCACATCTTGCTAAATCTTTGAGATTATCATCTGTAATGTTAAATAATTTTTTAGCATCTTCTGATGAAATGCCAATTCCAGAAAATACTTTTTCTTGACATTCTTTGATAAATTCTAGAGAATTCACATTGTTTTTTAGCAATTTTCCATTTATAACATCATTGGTAGTCAAAATCTTTCACTTAATTGGCAATTTTAGGCACAAAAAGGTTAACCTTAGGCATGATAGGGGGTTAACAGTATAATTTCTATTTTTTGTATAATCTCCACACATTTTTTTGATAGTCTGTTCTAGACATAGAATTGGTCAAGAAAGGAGACTGTAATTGCCATTTGAAAGAAATTAGCGAAATGATTATTAAAAAAGCGAAGATATAGTTAAAAAACTCGGTGTTCCAGAAAATTAGTGACTGATTGTTCTTATCCATTTTGTCGTGAGAAAGACTTGTACCAATTCAATTCCAAGAACTGTAAATATTGTGACGAGTTGTTTTGTATGGATCATGTATCTCCAGCAGAGTCACATGATTGTGTAAAGACAATTTATGTAAAATTTGTAAAGAAAAATGCTCTGAGACGTCACTCTAACATTAACTCAGCACTGAATATCACTGGAGGTATATTCAAGGTAGTCTGCGGATGCGGTTACACATCACGTGGGTCTCCAATCGAAATAGCAGGAGTAAATAGAGAAGAACATATGAAAAATTGTCATAATGCAGAGACATGGATTGAGAGTGTAGAATGAGACTGCCATTTACTAAATACAATTATTGTAACAGATGCAATCAAGAAAAACGAAATTGTATTAAAGTCGATAAAAGTATTTTTGTTTGTTCTAATTGTATGTTTGAAAAAAACGATGGATATTCATTTAATGAACCATGGATGGAGTACAATGAAGATAAGGGATTATGGTTATGTTCACATTGTAGACCTCCAAAATGGTTTCAGGATAAGAATGAATATGTTACACATCATTACGGGGTTCATCAATAATGTCTAGATGCTCCTCAAGACCCACTCAAATCTCGAAAATTTCTAACACGTTTTAGATATGATTCATCACGTCTTTGCAATGTATCAAAATAACCAGCTAAATTGGCAAGACGGTATTCTTCGACTGCAACTTGATTTTCATTCCAATCAACATGAATGATGTGAAGTAATTCATGTACAATAGTTATTGTGATTACTGTGAAGAATATCTCGGTTCATCATTTGTTGTAGATGATGTAGATACATCACCATGTAAAATTTGTAGTTTAGACTATGAAAATGATTGTAAAACGAGAACTGTTTGTTTTACTTGTAGGAATAATCTAAATTAATGAAAGATAATCAATTCAAAATGGAATATACAATAGATGGTAAATTATGGAATACTATGCCTAAAGTATTTGAAAATGAAAAAGAAGTGTTAGATTACATTGAAAAAATAGGTGTAAGAGATTATGCTAAATCAATTAGATTACTTGGTATCTTAAATGAAATCTAAATTAGTTATTTTTTTGATTCCTTTAATTCTTTGACTTCATCACGTAAATCAGAAATCATTTGCATCAAATCGCCTTGCTTTTCTATTGATTTTATGGCACTATCTTCATTGAAATTTGCTGTCTTTACCATGTGAATTTTGAGTTTTTCAACTTCTGATTTCTCATTCTCCAAGTCAGCAATGATTGCTTTTTGTTTTTCAGAATCATCAATGGTTAAGTCAGATTCATATTTCTCATAAACATCTAGTTTTTCTTCATCTGTCATTCTATCATATTCTAACAAGTAGCCTTTTTGCCCTGCAATCTTCTTTGCAAAGTTTGGGTCATGTCTTGATAGTTTAGTGATACCGTATGCTCTAAAACAATGAGTGTTAATCTTGTATCTGCCTGTTGATTCGTATGTTTGAGTTAATCCTGTTTTTTTAACTGCAAGACGTAATACTTGTTTTGTTGCAGATTGTGAATTGACTTTGTTATGATATGCTGTTAGGTTTGGATTATCACTAGAACCAAAAACTACATCACCATCTTTCAAATTCTTTAGAATTGGTAATAGCATTTTACTTGCCTCTTTTGAGAAAAATGTAGTTCTTGCCTTGCTAAGTTTAGCAATGGTTGGTGGGATTTTTACAATGATATTTTTCTGACCTAAGATTAGATGTTTCTTTCTTAGTTGTATTATTTCACCAATTCTCATTAGACTTGATAATTGGCACATATACTGAACCTTGTGTTTGTATTTCATTTCTTTAAAGATAGTTTGAATATCATCTAAAGTAAGACCGTATAGTTCTTCTTCGACTTTGTGTTTAAAATTCAATTCTGCTTTAATGTCTTGTTGGTTTAGTTTGATTCCCATGTAGTGCAGATATTTTCGTAAATGTGAAAAATATGCTTGAATAGTTGATGGTGCTAATTTGCTATTCCAGTTGATCCAATTCTGTAAAACATCAAAGATTTCTTCTTCACTTGCTTTTTTTAGTTCAGGAATTAAATCGGCTTTACCGTATTTTTCCATTGAAAAATTCTCAAAGTTTGTGATCAAGTAGGATATGCTCTCACTTGTTGCTTGATTAAGGGTAGAAATCTTCTCTTTGAATGATTCTTTTGTTCTTGCAATCTTAGAGTATGCCATGACTAGTATCTTGTACCTGATGTTAATTAAGGAAAGGTTTGCCTGTCGATAATAACAATTACTGGAAATGTTAACTAAGACGTGTATGGGTGGTTAACAGTCAAATTACCTGTGATCTTGCAGTTTGGATAGTCTTTATTGTTCTATTTAGGAGTAATTCTAGTTCTTTTTCTGAAATTATCAATGGTGGAACAATCATAACTATGTTGTCTAAAGTGCGTAGATAGATTCCTTGCTGTCTGCCTTCTTCAAAGAATATTTTGTTTATTGATTTTTTAGGATGAATTGGTATCTTTTTCTTTTGATCTTTGACTAGTTCTATTCCCATAAGCATTCCTTTGTGTCTAATATCTCCCACAATATCAATTTCTGCAATCTCATCAAAGTATTTTTTAAAGACTCTAGATGTTTTCTGAATTTTTTCTATTAAATGATTTTTTTGATACATCTCTAGATTTTTATTTGCAACTGCTGCTGCAATTGGATTTCCTGTATATGTATGACCATGAAAGAGATGTTTCCAATCATTGAATTCTCCCAAAAATGAATCATAGATTTTTTTGCTAGTTAGAGTTGCTGCCATTGTGAGATACCCTCCAGTTAACATCTTCCCATAGGCAACAATATCTGGAATACTTTGTTCTTCTTCATATTGCAACATAGGCCCTAATCTTCCAAAACCTGTTGCAATTTCATCTAACACAAATAACACGTCATGTTTTTTACATATCTGGCCGATCTTCTTTTGAAATCCTTTGGGGAAAATAATGACGCCTCCTGCTACTTGTGCACCACTTTCCATGATAAATGCTGCAATGTTGTTACTTTTTGATAATTTTTTTTCAATTTTTTCTAAACAATAATTTTGATAATCAGAAAATGAATGCCCTTTTGGAATTCTATATTTGTTTGGTACAGGAAATTGTAACGTAGTAAACAATTGTTTTTTAAATTTACCAAAAAATTCTGGAACATATCCTACTGACATTGCACCAAAAGTATCCCCATGATATCCATTTTCAAGCGTTGCAATCTTTGTCTTGTTTTTTTCTCCAATATTTTTCCAATATTGTAATACAATTTTAATAGCAATCTCCATAGCTGAAGAACCATTATCTGAATAAAACACTCTGTGCATTCCAGGTGAAATTTCTACAAGATTTTTTGCCAGATTTTCTGCAGGCTCATTTGTGAGGTTAAACATTGATGAATGTTGAAGTTTTTTGCTTTGATTTACGATGGTTTTGACTAATTCTGAGTTTGAATGGCCCCAGACATTACACCACATAGATGCTACTGCATCTATCATCTTTTTTCCTTTAGAGTCAGTCAACCACACCCCTTTAGCACTTTTTATTTCACCAAATGATTCCCATTCATTCATCTGTGTATTTGGATGCCATACAAAACTAGTATTCTTCAAGCAGTTTTTTGTAATTCAGATGTTCTTAATAATCAAACGATAAGATTAATCAATCATATCTTCAGATATTATCTATTGAAGTCATTATTCATCACAGGAACCGATACCAACGTTGGTAAAACATACATCACTGCAGGTTTGGCAGTATCTTTTCGTAAAATGGGAATTAATGTAGGTGTCATGAAACCTTTTGCTGCAGGAACTGCTCAGAAAAAAGGTTACAAATCTGAAGATGTTGAGATTTTATCAAATGCTGCACAAGTAAATGATCCTGAAAATCTAATAAATCCTCAATTTTTTCCAATTCCTGCATCTCCTTATACTGCATGGAAGCAACTAAAAATAAAACCAAAAGTTTCTACAGTTTTAACTAACTTTAGAAAACTAACAAAGATACATGAAATGATTCTCGTAGAAGGTATGGGCGGGATATCTACTCCTATTTTGAAGGATTACTATGTAACAAATCTAATCAAAGATATGAAAATACCAACAGTTATTGTGACTAGTAGTAGAGTTGGAACTGTTAATCATACTATTATGACTTGCATGATGTGTAAAAAATACAAAATTCCTATTAAAGGAATAATTATTAACAATTTTGAAGATGGTTATCGCATATCAGAATTAAAACGAGATTTACAAAACCTAACTGGCATCAAAGTTTTAGGCTCAATTCCATTCATCACAAACATGAGTGATTCCTCATTATATCGTATATTCCAAAAAAACGTTAATTTGAAATCTTTATTGAAATCATCTTAAACTCGTAAAATTTTGAATTTATTCATACCGCCAACATTGCTAAACTGAGCAATATCAAAGATAATCTTTGAAAACGTATTGTTTTCTTTAGATAATACAAAGGATTTGTTTTTGATTTGAATTTCTTCTGACAAAACTAACCAGATGTTTGATTTTTCTGGTTGAATATTTTCTAATTGGTTTATTTTTTCTTTAATAATTTTAGTATCTGATGATTTTGGAATGCAAATTAATAGTGTCTTTTTCGGATCAATTTCCAAAGTTTTCGTATCGGGAATGATGATGTCTAACTCAATTCTTTGATATTCTATCTTTCTTTGGCTAGTAATTAGTGCATTTGTTAGAAAATAGTGTAAAATTCCAGTAGCTAAAGTCCCAACCGCGTTATCTTTTTCACCCATAGATATAATATCATCATAACAATTTTTGATAATCTCATCTATGATCTGGTCAAATTTTTTTTCTGAGATTAATTGAGGAATTGTTTGTGAATTTTTAATGTACTCAAATAGATAATCCTTTATTGGATTTGTTTCTTCTTGCATTACTCATTAAAGATATAACGTCTTTCGCCTCTAGATTCAGTTTCAGTTTTTACATCTACTAGAACAAATTCTTTCTTTGATTCTACCACTGATTGACTAGGTGTTAATTTATTTTCGTGTAATTGCTCATATTCACCCAATGTTAATTTTCGTCTTTCACCAATTTCTGCTTCTAAATTCATATTCTTTACAATCTCTTCGTATTCTGGTTGAATTACTCCACTAAACACCATTGCACTACTACCACTACCATAAGATCCAAATCCAATTCTTTTTCCTTCTAGTTTGATTCCTTTTTGATACTCAAATTCTAAACTACTCCTAAATCCTAGATATAATGATGCAGTATACAGATTTCCAATCATGCTTGATGCAATAAGGGAACTTGCAAGTTTTGACTCATACACTTCTTGGAATTCAGGAGTTTGAGTAAATAATTTTGTAAATTCATGATCTTTTGCCATAAATTCTTCATCGCCTAATACTGATTCGATAGTTCCTCGTGGGTCTTTTGGTACAGGTTCTTCCACACCAATTTCTTGTAAAACTTGTTTCCATCTAGGGAGCTGACGCCATTCGTGTCTTACCAAATATGCTAATGCTTTCTTTCCCATGTTGCTATATGGTAAGTGCATATTGATGTAATCCATATGATCAAGTATTGTCTCCCCTGATTCTATGTTGATTAGCCCTGTTGAGATTACTTTTTTCTTATATGCTTCAAGTGCTTTTCTTACTTGAATCATGTAAAGCAAATTAGAATATTGCCCATGTACAATTGGTGTCTCTTTTCCAAATGGTCTGTAAAAGTCATATTCATCTTTAATTGATGTTGATGTAACTTTAGGATCAAATGCTAATAATCGGGGATTGTCATTAAGAAGCATAACTACGGCCCCCGCACCTTGAGTCATCTCCCCGCTACTGCCCATGTCATATTTGGCAATATCCGATACTACTACTAGAGCATGTTTTCCTTCTGCTTCTCCAGCTCTAATCCAATTCGTGTTATCATAAAGAGCATAGGACCCACTAACACATGCAAATTTAGTTTCAACGCCACCACAGTGCTCAAATGCGCCTTGACCATAAACTTGTTCTAGCATTCCAATAACATAGGAATTCATTGCTTTTGATTCATCAAAAGATGATTCAGTTGAGACGTATAATCTTCCAATATCTTCTGGAGAGAGTTTGTTTTTCTGCATAATTTTCAAACATGCATTTGCTGCAAGACATGCAGGATCTTGATTTGCATCAACAATTGCCATTTGAGAAACCCCTAAACCTTTTTGCAGTTTTACTGGATCTAGGCCTCTAGCTTTGGCAAAATCAGATGCATCTATATACAATCTTGGTATGTATATCGAAATGTCGTCTATTCCTGCTGCCATAAGCTTGCCTCCGGTAATTCACTAATAAGGTTATTGTGTCAATTTGGCCGTGTAGAAACCATCGATTCTTGACCATTTTGTAGATCAGATGATACAG
>JBHHZR010000020.1:0-26811 GCA_046758125.1 Candidatus Nitrosopumilus sp.
GATAGATACAACAACGAACCAAATTACAAGTCTTGGTTTGATTCACAATTTCCTTTTAATTCTATTGATGATGTTGTAGGTTACAAACCAACACACATTGATGATTTCCCCTCTCTTGATAAATCTCCACAATACTATATTGATAGATACAACAACGAACCAAATTACAAGTCTTGGTTTGATTCACAATTTCCTTCTGAATCAATTTACAATGTTTTAGGTTATGAAAATCCTGTTGCTGTGCCTGATTGGATTCGAAGCAATGCAGAATGGTGGGCAACAGGAGTACTAAACGATTCAGATTTTTTAACCGGAATTGAATTTATGATAGAAAATAATATTATTATGATTTCAAATATTCCTTCACCTGATAATATTTCAGAAGATGACATTCCAGATTGGATTCGTAATAATGCACATTGGTGGTCACAGGATTTAATTTCGGAAGATGAATTTGTAAATTCATTGAAATTTCTTATCCAACAAGGAATTATTGTAATAAATTAATTGTAATTTTGAACAAATGATTTTAATTTGATGTAACTTTACATTAATTGAATTGAAAGCAACATTTGGTGCAGGATGTTTTTGGCATGTTGAGGATTTACTTAGTAAAACTAAAGGTGTCAAATCCACACAAGCGGGCTATATTGGTGGTCAATTACCAAATCCAACTTATGAGGAAGTATGTACTGACCGAACAGGACATGCCGAAGCAGTCCAAGTAGAATATGATCCTGATGAGATTTCTTATCAAGAACTTTTAGATGTGTT
The DNA here is from genome assembly GCA_046758125.1 of Candidatus Nitrosopumilus sp. Taxonomy (GTDB): domain Archaea; phylum Thermoproteota; class Nitrososphaeria; order Nitrososphaerales; family Nitrosopumilaceae; genus Nitrosopumilus. Next base: position 775 of record JBHHZR010000020.1, read on the forward strand.
TTGGAATAATCACAACCCTACTACGTTGAATCGTCAAGGTCCTGATGTTGGAATTCAATACCGTTCAGCAATTTTTTACCATAATGATGAGCAAAAAGAGATTGCTGAAAAATCAAAACAAACTCTTGACAAATCTGGACGATATGGAAATCCGATTGTTACTGAAATTGTTCCTGCTCCAATATTTTACAAAGCAGAAGAGTATCATCAAAAATATTTCCAAAAAAATGGATTATCATAAATTTACTTTACAACAACTACTGGAATCTTAGATGTATGAATAACATAATTTGTTGTGCTACCAAAAAACATCTCTTTTGTAGAACTTCTTCCACGTGAGCCGATCACAATCATGTCAAATTTATCTTTCCCATGCGCAAGTTTGATTATATTGAACCCAATATCTCCTCGCATCAATTTTTCTTTGAACACAATCCCATTTTGTGCTGCTAGTATCTTTGCTTCTTCCATGAATTTTTTTACTTGCTTGTTGAGTGATTTTTCAACTGAACCCACCCCTCTGAATTCTGTGTGTGGTGGTGCATTAATTGAGTATGTTCCAGTTATTGTTGCTCCACATTGCCTAGCTAATGTAATTGCCATCTCCAGACCTCTGAAAGAGTTTTTTGAACCATCCAATGGAACTAAAATTTTTCTAATTTTCTTCTTTATCACATAATACCCCTTTTGTTGAACTTAAAAAACATAGTTGCTTCTATTAGTATCTTGAAAATCAAGAAAAACAATAAATGCATTTGATCGCTAAATTCACTAAACTTATCTAGTTAGGACAATTGACGCTAAAATGATGAAAGAGAATTTTCTTCAAATTGACGGACACAAGATCCGTTATCTAGAATCTGGTGATTCCAAAAAAACTCTTGTTCTTGTTCATGGATTAGGAGCATCCGCCGAAAGGTGGAATCAGGTGATCCCTTTCTTTGAAAATGATTTTCATGTTATTGTTCCTGATCTTATAGGATTTGGTTATAGTGATAAACCTCTAGTAGATTATACTCCTGAATTTTTTTCAGAATTTCTTGAAAAATTTTTTGTTGAATCTGACATTAAACATCCTAACATTATTGGTTCATCATTAGGAGGACAAATAGCTGCTAACTATGCTACTTCAAATTCTGAAAAACTTGAAAAACTAATTCTAGTGTCTCCTGCAGGTGTTATGAAACAATCTACTCCTGCACTTGATGCATATATCATGGCTGCACTTTATCCCAATGAGCAGAGTGCAAAAAATGCATTTGAAATGATGGAAGGTTCTGGAAAAACAATTCCAAAAGAAATTGTTAATGGATTTGTTGAAAGAATGAGATTACCAAATGCAAAACTTGCTTTCATGTCCACAGTATTGGGATTAAAAAATGCTGAATTAATTACCTCAAAACTAGATACTATCTCAACTCCTACATTAATTATATGGGGTTCAAAGGATCCTGTAATTCCAATTCATTACGCCGATAGTTTTATTTCTGGAATTCAAGATTGTAGATTTTTTAGAATGGATGGGTGTGGTCATACTCCATATGTTCAAGATCCTAATCTTTTTGCATCCAAAGTATTAGAATTTCTTAATGACATTTAGTAGGATTTAAATACCTCTTAATTCCTACCATTGCCAATGAGTGGTAATCAAAACCTTTATGATCCTACTACGATGTTCAAATCTTGGATTCAAAAAAGCGGTCGTGCACAGGCAGAATTTATGAAAAATTTTGGTTCATTGATGTCTAACCAAAATTCTCAAACCTTTAATCCTCTAGACACACTAAAGGAAGTTTCTGAAAAAACAAAGAATGCTCAATCAGCTATGATGGAAAACATGTCCTCTATGCAAAATAAAAGCATGGATACAATGTTTCAGATTGGACAAATGCTCCCATCTTTTATGAATTGGGGTGCTTACAAAACAACTGTCGGCAGTAATGGCAGAATTTCGATTCCAGAAGCAGAACGTAATGCTCTTGGATTAGGTGAAGGCGACTTGGTACAAGTCATAGTCCTCCCAATTGCAAAAAAATCAAAAACCCAGGAGGTGAAACAATGAGTAACGAAACAACAACCAAAAGTCCAAAAGATGTATTTTCAGTATATCAACAAAACGTAGAAAATATCTTCAATGGTATCAAACAATCAGTACCACAGTATCATCAATCAATTACTAATGTACAGCAAGAATACCTACAGGCATATGAAAATGTAGTAGATTCAACTATTACACTACAAAAAGAATATGCAAAGAAAACAGGTATTGCAACTAACATTCCAGAGGCAACTCTTAAAGTAATTCATGATACAACAGAAGAATTTGCAAAGGCAGCATCAATTCAAAATCAAGTAGCACTTGCAACAATCGATGCAACACAACAAAATATCAAAACATTCAACGATAATGCAAAGTCATTTGCTGTTCTAAACAAAAACATTCTACAGTCTTGGATTTCTGCATTCGCCACAAAGAACAACTAAGTAGCGAATCTTAATTTTTTAATTTTTTTCCTTTTTTATGATCTTTCAGCTAACCATTGTCCTAATTCAGGCAAAACCTTTTTTTGTGATAATGAACTAGCAATCATTCCTACATGTCCTGTTGGATACATTCTTAGTGTTTTGTCTTCACTTCCAACTGCATAATGAAGTGGCATACTACATTCTGGTGACACTAAATGATCTCCTACTGCAACCTGTGTGAAGATAGGCATATCGATTTTTTTTAAGTTTACTGGTTTTCCTTCTATATGCATTTTATTTTGAATTAGTAAATTATCTTGATAGATGTCCTTAATCCACTGTTTGAATAATTCTCCAGGTATGGGTGGGGTATCTCCTAGCCATTTTTCTACTCTGAGAAAACTATCTACAAATTTTTTATTATCAATATTTTTGAAAAAATTCACATATTTTTCTATTCCTTGTTCAAACGGTTTTAGCACTGAAAAACAATAGTACATAAATTCAGGAGGCATGTTCCCAATGGTTTCAACCATCTTGTTAACATCCATGTGTTTTGCAAGATTACTAATTACTGTAGTATCTCTCCATCCATCAATTACAGGAGCTGTTGCAATATAGTTTTTGACACTTTCTGGATGTAATGTTGTATATGCAGTTGCTAGCGTTGCTCCTGTACAATATCCCTGTAATGAAATTTTCTCAATTGATGATTCGTTTTTGATATACTCCACATAGTAATCCAAGTATCCATTAACATAATCATCAAAATCAAGATATTTATCCATACTAGTGGGAGTTCCCCAATCTAACATGTATACATCAAATCCTTGCTGTAGAAGATTTCTAACCCAACTTTTTTCTGGTTGGATATCGAGAATATGAAATCTATTAATCAATGCATATGAAATTAACAATGGTGTTTTGTGTTGTTTGTCTGTTAACGGCTTATAGTGCAAAAGTCTTGTTTTATCAATCTCTTGAACAACATCATGTGGTGTTACCTCCAAGCTAATTTCATCAGGTGCAGAAACTAATTTTGGGGCTTCAACAACATTTTTACTAAATTTTAAAATCTCTTCAATAATTTTTGGATCTACTCTTGATTCACTTTGCATCTTTGTTCATTCCTTTTTTCTTTAATTCTAATTCTAATTTTCCTACTCTTTTTTTAAGAGTGTGTATTTCTTTGTACACTTCATCAATTTCTTCTTTACTTGGTAGGTTTACTGATTGTAAAATCACATTAGTAATGTTATTCCAATGTTTAGTTAATTTAAGCTCTTTAGAAACTAATTTTCCATAATTTTCTCCAAATTTTCCAGAGTCAAACAACTCTGTAAAATCATTATCGAAAATGTCTATCCATATTCTTTTGAATGCCTCTATCTGCTCAACATCTTGAGGAACTTCCGGCGCTTTTAAATTGACTTTCTTTTGAGCAGCACTCCATGTGTCTGCAAGTTGTTTATAATATTCTGTTAGATGTTGATTAAATTCCATCAAATCTTCATTAATTTCAATTAACTCCGTTGAAATCTTCTTTGAATTTGCTGCAAATGCTCTCATTGGACCAATTGATGCCAATGCTTGAGGTTTACTTGACATCAAATGTATGATGTCAGTCCAGAACAGTGACAAATGCTTGTAGTAATCAGTAATGTCTTTAGCTGATTTAGATTTCACAGATAACCATTAACACAGCTCGCAATAAATAGATCGCTTGTTTACTTTAACAAATGGCAAATGAAGATAAGCTTGAAAAAATTTGTCAGAAAATCATCAAATTAGACTCTAAGATGCGTTCAGCTAGGCTCATCAATAATAGAGGTCATCTCATTGCTGGTGGAATGAAAGAAGGTCTGTTTGCACTTGAAGCTCAAAAGCAAGATGAAATGATGTTCATGGAGCTAGCATTGCGTGTTAGGATGAGACATGAATTTGATAAAGAATTTGGTGAGGTTCACTTTTCTATGTCTTATCGGGACAAAGTAATCGTAATGAGTTTTCCTTTAACTAATGATGATGTATTTTTGATATCTTGTGAAAAAGACATTGATTTTAGTAAAATTGCTTTTAAAATTCTCAAAATTATTGAACCTCTTAAAAAAAGTCCAATGAAAACATTCTAACCATAACATTAGTGTATGCTAAAAAAATAAAAAGTACTGGTAGTTACGTTGTATTTCTTTGGGATGAACTAAGATTTCAAAGAACTCAAAAATAATCTGGTTTAGTCATTAAACATTTTTCGCAATCCTGCACATCTATTTCTTATAGTTACTTCAGTAACTCCTGATGCAATTGAGATATCTTTTTGTGATTTTACTTCTCCTGTACTAATACATGCTAGATAAAGTGCAGCAGCTGCAATTCCCATTGGATCTTTTCCTGCAACCATACCTATTTTCTTTGCCTGGTTTAAAATTGAAATTGCTTTACGTTTACTTTTCTCACTTAATTGTGCAATGCTTGCAATTCTAGAAACTCCTTTGACAGGATCAACTACCGGCATTTTTAATTCAAGTTCTCTAAAAATCAACCTATAACATCTTGCAACATCTTTTCTTCTAATGTTGATTCCTTTTGCAATGTCATCTAAAGTTCTAGGTGTTTCAGTGTTTCTACATGATGCATAAAGACATGCTGCTACTAATCCTTGAATTGAACGACCTCTTACTAATTTCCTCTCCATTGCTTTTCTGTAAATATAGGCAGCCTTTTCAACTACTGCGTCTGTTAATGCAAGTTTATCTTTTAGCTTGTCCATCTCATTTAGTGCTTGTCTGAGATTTCTATCTGCTGAAGAATGTGCTTGGGTTCTACTGTCCCAAGTTCTCAATCTCTCAATTGAACTCTTTACACTTGCAGATAGTGGTTTTCCTGTTGAATCTTTGTTAGCAGCACCAATTACAGTTGATAATCCCATGTCATGCATTGTTAATGAAGTTCCCGCTCCAACTCTTGTCCTGTTAGTTTCATCATTTGCAAAAGAACGCCATTCTGCCCCCGTGTCTTCAATTTTATCAGTTAGCACAAACCCACAATTTCCACAAAATAATTCTCCCGAATCTTCGTCTGTGACTATTTTTTTGTCTCCACATGATGGACATTTAGATCCTGCAACCATAGGATTTCTTAGCATGAGTGCAGTTACTTGCACTTGCTTGCTTTTTACCATTTTACATAATTTCAACAGGTTAATTGTGTGTAGGTCAAGCTAATACTTATTCCAAGTTTTTAGAATATGATTAGGTTTTCAATTTAAGAGACAATAAGCATACGATGGAGTATATGAAGGATACATGATATTGTTTTTTTCTGTTACATGTTTCAAACCAATAGAATGACCTAGTTCGTGTGTCATGATTGTTTCAACACTTTTTACATCATATAGTTGAAAACTTCCATCACAATTGTAATCTCCTAATGTAACTTCTACTATTCCTTTTCCAAGATGTGCATGTCCTAAAACACCTTCACCAATATCTCTAACTACCCATGTTACCCAAACATTTGCTTCATGTTTCAAATTTGTAACTTGAAATTTTATTTTGGCTTTTTGGTTATTTGAACTCAATTCTTGTTCTTCCCAAAATGCAAAAGAATTTTTTAATGTACTTACATGATCTAATGGTAATCCTGTTGGTTGTTCATTGATGTATACGTTATAATAAATGACGTATGTGCCATTTACTATTTGATATGTTGGATCGGGAAAGTTTTCAGATGCTTTTTTGACTTCATCTTCAAAGTTCCATTTGACGTAATCTCTGAGGAACTTTTTGATAACATCCTTACTAGGATTTGGATATTCTATGTATCTCTTCTCTTTAGAAATATTATTTGAAATGTTTTTTAGATATCTTTCAAAATAGTAAAACTCTTGATCCAATTCTTCATGTGATTTTTGTGTGGTGTCTTGCACATTTACAATGATTAGCCCATTTTCTATCATGTATTGAATTCCTGAAACAAATGCTTTATCATCTATTTGATCATCTGCCCACCATCCAGCATTATTTCTTATCCATTCAGGAATTTTTTCTTCATACACGTCTTGTGATTCTACTGGCGGAATTTGAATAATTTTATTTTCTATCATAAATAATAACGCTGAAACAAATTCTGAATCCTCAATATTGCCTTCAGACCACCACTTAGCTATTGGTTTTACCCATTCTGGAATTTTTGTAATGTATGTGTTTTCTAGTATCTCTGGTTTTTCTGTTGCTGTGTAAGGATATTTTTGAATTACTTTTTCGATAAATTCCTTATAGTTGTTAATTACTATGCTATCTGGTTTTAATTTAGAGGCTTTTTCAAAATATGATATTGATTCCTGATATTCCCCTAGATTTCCAAATCCTATCCCCATTCCAGTTAGTGCAATGACATCATTTGGTCTATATTGTAAAACTTTGAAAAATTGTTTTAAAGATTTTTCATGTTCATTGAGATTACTTTGTGCTATCCCCTTCATCTTTAGTGTGGAAATATTTTCTGGTGCAATCTTTAGTATTTCATCATAGATTGTTATGGCTTGTTTGTATTCTCCATTAACAAAATGATCTCTAGCTTGATTAAACATTATCTTTGCTTCCTCTTCTGTTTGTGCAAACACTAAACTTGTAGTAAATGATACACTCAACAAAATTATGACTAAGAGATAAGGAATCCTCATTGTATCCTTTTTCATGTTTCTGATTTTAGATATAGTTTATTTCTATTTTATACTAAATCTAGGCTCCTATTTACTACATAAACAATGTAACGCCGTTAGAAAATCTTTAATTCATTTATGATTACGTGTTTTTGTATTGACAAGAATTGGTGCAGGATCAATTATCTATGATTTACGAAAAAAAATTCAATATCTTCAATCAGACTTGGAACAATTAGGGGATGTGTCTGAGATTCCAGAATTGATTACTTCAGCTAATTTGTTACGCTCAAATGAATACCTCTCAAAGGTAAATAATACAAAAACTGACCTCTTGGATGCTTATGCCAAATATTCTGAGGCTCTAGAAGAATTACTTTCAACTGTTTTTGACATACAAAATGATCTAAAGGAAATCGTAAAAGAACAATCGTCTATGATTTCCCCCAAACGGAAAAAATCCTCAAAACCAAAAACTAGAAGAAAAACAACTAGGAAATAATTTATTTTGATAGGTAGGTGATATCTCCTGCAATTATCTTGTTGTTTTTGTCATTATCTAAAACTAGCGCACCATCATCATCAATTTTTATTGCTTTTCCTTTAATTTTGCCTTCTCTAGTGTTCAATTCCACATTCCTCCCTATGGTTGATGAACGTTTTGTCCATTCCAAAATAATTTTTTTTGTTTGTTTTGTATTTAATAAATCATATATTTTCTCTAGTTCTATTAAAAATGTTTGAATCAACTGAATTGGTTTGATATTTTTTTTTTGGTCACTAAGTGATGCAACTCCATAAAAGTTAGGTGTACCTTTGAGTTTTTTTTCAATTTGTTTTACATCTACATCAAAGTTTATTCCAATGCCCAAAACCAAATTTTGAATTCTATTTGATTCTAATGATGCATCAACAAGTATCCCTGCTAACTTTTTACCTTTGATGGTTACATCATTAGGCCATTTTAGTTCTGGTGATATCTTCAATGTTTTTTCTAATGCTTTGGATAATGCTAATGCAGAAGCAAGCGGAAATAAAGTTGTAATCGAAATATCAAACTTTGGTTGTAAGATTACTGAAAACCATATCCCTCCTTTTGGTGAAATCCATTTTCTTCCCAATCTTCCCTTACCTCCTGTTTGTTTTCCAGCAATTATTATTGCTCCATTATTTGCAGGATTATCTGCCATCTTTAATGCCTGATTTTGAGTCGAATCAATTGAATCAAAATAATACGCCTGTTGACCAATTGTTTTTGTCTTAAGCCCTGAAGTAATTTCCCATGGAAAAAGAACATTTGAATTTGATGTAAGTTTGTACCCTAGTTTTTGCTTTGATTCTACAGTATATCCTAACTCTTGAATTTTTTTGATATGTTTCCAAACTGCAACTCTGCTAATGTGTAATACATCACTCAAATCTTGACCTGACAAATATTCTGTATTGTGTGTTTGCAAAAATGTTAGTACTTTAACTAATCCTGGGTTATTAAATGAATTGTAACTCAACTATGGTTTATTTTTTCTTCAAGTATAAAATACACACTAGAATCCAATGTCAATATCAAAACCACCATCATCCATGCCTCCATCTATATCGCCATCTCCACTACCTCCATCTGTTCCTTCTGGCATACTTTCTACAGGAACATAATCTGACATTGCCATGCCCATCATACTAAATATCATACTAAACATCATCATGTCCATTATTCCAAAGAACATCATCATAGGAAAAAATGATCTGTTATCATCCATGTATTGTTGAAGTTTCTGTTTGTCTCCTGTTTGATAGATTTGTGACATTTCGTTCCATTTTTCTTGCAATTCATGGATTCTTTCATCTAGTTCTTTAGTTCCTTTCTCTGTAACTATTAATTCAATTTTTTTGCCTAACCATCCTTTCTTTTCTTCAATCTGAATAAACCCACGCTCTTCTAATTTTTCTAAAATTGAATTAAGTTCTTCAGGTTCAATTTGTGTTGCTCTTTGAATTTTGTCAAATTTTTTTTCACCTCGTCTTATTGTCCCTAAAACGATCATATCTTTTGGTTCTGGATCCACAATGAATAATTTTCATTATGACTAAAATATTCTTTGTTTAATTACAAGTAATTCAAAAATTATATTCATCATAAATGCATGTCAATTATGGAACAAGACAATCATACAGATGAACAAATTTGTGACATTTTATCTATGAAAAAAGTCGCAGTTATAGGAATGTCGAAACATTCTTCAAAAGCTGCCAATTTTGTACCCAAATATCTCTCTGAAAATGGATATGATATTATTCCTGTTAATCCTACTAATGAAATTTTAGGCAAAAAATGCTATGATTCTGTTTCTGACATATCTGGCGAAATTGAAATTGTAGATATTTTCAGACCTTCAGCAGATGTTTTACCCTTTGTTAAAGAGGCCATACGTAAAAAACCTAAAGTGATCTGGTTGCAAGAAGGCATTCATAATTCTGAAGCTGAAGAATTAGCAAAAAAAGAAGGGATTGATGTTGTTTTCAATAGGTGTATGTTAGCAGAACATCAGAGATTGTTTTAAGATGACAAACTTTGAAAATTTTTATCATGATATTCTTGAATTAGCAAAAAAATATGAAGAACAAAAAATCCCATTAAAAATTGAAAAAGATCTTGAAAACGATATAATCAAAATCTTTGGTGATAAAATTACATCTTTAGCTAGGGCACAAAACGGACTTAATGATATTACAGAACTTGCGTATACAACAGCTGAACATCACCCATATTGGAATTTATTGTACAATTGCTCTGAAATTGTAAATAGCGTTTTAGAAAAATGGAGAGATGTTCTTTCATCCGAGGATTTAGCCGATATAGATTGGGCTCTCAAAGAACTTCATCAGACACTTGAAAAAATCAAAAATTCATCCTAGGCAAAGATAAATATTCAAAATTGACAATTATCGTATGCCAATCAAGCTTGGTTTAATTGGTAAAACCAATACTGGAAAAACAACTTTTTTTAATTCTGCAACTTTGTCTTCTGAAGAAATCTCATCTTACCCATTTACAACCAAAAAACCAATTTCTGGGGTAGCAAATGCAATTACTCTTTGTGTTCATCCTGAATTTAAAATACAAGATAATCCAAATAATTCAAAATGTGTTGATGGATGGCGATACATTCCAATAGAATTGATTGATTTACCTGGGCTCATTAAGGACGCTTGGAAAGGAAAAGGATTAGGAAATCAATTTCTATCTATTGCCGCACAATCTGATGCATTATTGCATGTTGTTGATGCCTCTGGTGGTGTTGATTCAACTGGAAAAATTACTGAAGCTGGAACCGGTGATCCAATTTCTGATTTTGCTGATATTGAAGAAGAACTAATCATGTGGTACCATAAAATTTTAGAAGGCAATAGAGACAAAGTTTCAAAATTAATCAGAACTGGTTCTGATATTTTAGATGCAATCACTGATCTTTTTCGTGGTATTGGTGTAAACAAGATTCATGTTAAAGATACTCTTACATCTACTGGACTTGTAGACAAAGATTTTGATGATTTTGATATGCATGACAGTAAAAAATTTGCATCATATCTAAGAAAAATTTCAAAACCTACCTTGATTGTAGCAAATAAAATTGATGTTGATGGTGCAGATAAAAATTTTGTAAAATTACGTGAACGTTACAATGATTCTATAGTTATTCCTGTTAGCGGTGATAGTGAATTTAGTTTACGACGTGCCGAACAAAAAGGATTGATAAAATATTCTCCTGGTTCTGAACAATTTGAAATAATTAAATCCGATGAATTAAATGAGAAACAACTCAATGCGTTAGATTTTATCAAAAAAGGAATCATGGGTGAATATATGCGAACAGGAGTTCAATTTGCAATAAATGTCGCAGTTTTCAAATTACTTAAGATGAATTCCATTTATCCCGTTGCAGATGAAACAAATCTTGCTGATAAAAAAGGAAGAGTTCTCCCTGATTTGATCTTGTTAAAAGATGGTGCTACAATAAATGATCTTGCAAAAGAAATCCATTCTGATTTGACTAAAGGCCTACTTTATGGAAAAGATTTGAGATATAATCTACGATTGCCAACTGATTACCAATTACGAGACCGAGATGTTGTATCTCTGGTTAGTGCCGCAAAAAAATAATTTTTTTATCTAATTTGATTCTTTAATTTTATCAAAACATTGTTTGTCATTTTTAGCAAGCCATGGATTTTAGGATCTCCAGCAAAACTTCTGGTCATGTTCTATTATTTTTAAAAAATAGACATAACAAGTAGTGTGTGCTGCGATGTTACAATATATTCGAGCATGAAATATTTCCTGTTCACAACCCCTTAAATTTTGTTCCTAGGCAAGTTAATAGGCTCAATGTGAACACTGATTACGTTGTCTTCTGATTCTCAAGATATACGACACTCAATCTTGGCAAAATGGCATGAAACTCTCTCAAAATACGGAAATCTGTTTTCTTCTGATTCTATTAGTGGCACAAGCCCTCCATCCGTTTTTGTAGGGTCATATCATTATCCTAAAGTCTTTGTTGGCTCTATGGTTCCTCCAATTCATGGAGATACTAGTTTACTTGACAATCCAGAAAAATGGAAAGGAAAATCCTTGGAAGAAATAGTAAATTTTATATTAAATTTGATTCGTGGAATACAAAAAGTCTCTATTAATCAAACCCATGGACGATATATTGAAAATCTTCAAGAAGTTGCTATGTCTTCAAAACCTACTGATTCTGATTTAGTATTTGAAAAATCCCCCTCTTCTCATGTTTCTCTTGATGGAGAGAGTGCTCCTTTTGGTCCAATAGGTGAAATAAAATCTGCAAAATTTTCTGGAACAACTTCTGTGAAAGCAATTGAAAAGACATTTTATGATAAAGATCTGAAAGCACAAGATGCTGTTCTGAATTTATATAATTCTGGAATTGAAATTTCAAAAATACAAAAATGTTTTAGTATTGGAATGCTAGGTAAAAAAAGAAAACTTGTTCCAACAAGATGGAGTATTACTGCTACTGATGATGTTATTTCAAAATCTCTTTCTGATGGAATTCTATCTTATGGATTAATTGATTCATGTAGAGTTTTTTCTTATGCGCATTTGGGAAATACTTTCTCTGTCGTTTTATTCCCTCATAGATGGGTATATGAAATGATTGAGGCTTGGTATTCTAATGGAATTCTGGGATTTGGCTCTGATTATGAAGATGCACGTGGAATTGATCATCCTCCTGCTATAGCAGGTGCTTATTTTGCAGCTAAATTGGGAGTTACAGAATATCTTTCTAAAAATAAAATTCAAGCAGGAGTTGTTATTTTGAGAGAAATTAGACCTGAATATGCAATTCCAGTTGGTGTGTGGCAGGTTCGTGAGGGAATTCGTGAAGCAATGAAAACAAATCCTGAAATTGTAAATAATTTTGATGATGCTTTATTTTTGGCGTCTAATAAAATGAGCATTAGTAAATCAGAATGGCTTTCCCATGGAAACATCTCAAAATTAATGAGACAAAAAACACTATCTGATTTCTTTTAGATCTCTCCAAATAAGAGAGCATAAATTCTAGATTTCAAATTAAAAAATGAAACAATGAGTACCAAAAATTCTGATAATCCTTTTTCAAATTATGGTGTGTATAAAATCTCTGATAGTCTTGAGCTTTCTCTTCCAAACACTGTTATTAAAATTGAACGAGTTGGGGAAAATGCTTTTTCATATTTTAGAAGAGATTCTGAAGGAAAAATCACTGAAAAAATGATCCCTGCTAAATCAAATGAGATCCAAATAGAAATTGCACCAATAAGGCCACTTAATCACCCAGCTAGGCGAACTGGTTATGTGTTCTTGAAATTTGATAAAGAAATCTATCTTAGTCAGAATTCTGCAGCAAGTATCTTTGTTCATTGTCCAATTGAGATTGGTCTTTTTTTGATTAATGGTTCTGATAGAGAATCTTTAGACTGGATTACCTGTAACCCTCTAAATTCTAGATTCGGTCTATACGGTGCGCCTGATACTGGAACATTATGCAAATATGCTGAAGTATCATTAGCCATTGATTATAGCGATTCTATTCCCTATGTTGAAGGTGTGATGAAGATTGTTATTGAAAATACTTTGGGTAATGGACAAACTGTAAGTAAAGTAATTTTTCCAATTACTGATAATTCTTTGTACTATGATGGTTCAAAAACAATCATTGATGGAATTAAAGTGACATTGAGAAAGCGTGCAGTTGTCAGTATTGCTGATGTTAAGACTGATCCTGTTAGTACTGATTGGATAAAATCTCCTACTTGGGAAGGTACTACTACAACTGCTTCTACGGAGATGGGATTAGAGTAATGCCTTTAGAATTTCTTCAGAGTTTATCTGAAATGGATATTGTTGGTGGTTTGACTGTTCTTTCTTTGTTAATTGGTGGCATAATAATGGTAGTTGGTGTCATTGTTGCAAAAATTGCAAAGATGATATTTTACAAATATTATGCACCAACACTTCCACAAGACACAGCAAAAAATCTTAGTAAACTAATTTATTTTGGAATTATAGTTATTGCATTTTTGACTTTTACATCAAGTCAAGGTCTTGATCTTTCAGGATTATTAGTAGCTGGAGGAATTTTTGCCGTTGTAATTGGATTTGCTACACAATCAGTTGTTTCTAATTTAATTTCTGGCGTTTTTCTCATGGTTGAAAAACCCGCAAAGATGGGAGATACAATACAAATCCCTGACATGTCAATTACCGGAACTCTTTTGGATATTGGAACTTTTTCAAGCAGAGTAAGAAAGTTTGATGGAACAGTTATTCGAGTCCCTAATGAGAAATTCTTCACATCTAACATCCGCTCATTATCCACTTCAACTGTTAGACGAGCAGAATCTATGGTGGGAATTTCTTACAAAGATGATATTGAAAAAGCAGTATCTGCAATAAAAAAGGAAATCAAATTAACCATGCCTTTTATTCTTCAAATTCCTGAACCTGAATTTAGAGTTGAAGAATTAGGAGATTCAAGCATAAATATTCAGGTTTTGGTATGGCATCCTAAAGATGATTGGAGTCAAGCTCAGCCAATATTGCTTACTACAATAAAACGTGCTTTAGATAAATCTGGAATAGAAATTCCATTCCCACAGCGTGTAGTTCGAGAAGTAAAAGATTAGTCTAAGTAATATCTACAACAACTTGATTTTTTTGATCTTGTTTTTTCTTAATTAGACTAAACATTATCATTCCAACATTCACAATTGAAATAATTTCAATTAAATCCACTCCATACAAAAACCAGTCAATTATTGGGTGAATCCTTGATACAATTCCTGCTTCTAACATAATGTCTGCATTCCACACCATATGTGGAACTTGAATGAATTGTATAATTGCAATAACAATCACACTCCCTAAAATTTTATTTTCATACCATTTCCAAAATTTATTCCAAGCATTCATGTATCATGTTCTTTTTTGATTCTATTAAACAACACGAAAATTAGATGAAACTAATTAGACACTCCTAATTTTTTTACGCACGAAAATAATTAGTTAAAACTAATTAGTATATACTAATTTTTAATTTTCAGCTTTAATACTTTCTTTTTTCATCCAAATTGTTTTTTCCTTATGATCAATTAATTCAATATTCATTTCATTAAGTTTATCACGAATTTTATCTGCCTCTACAAATTGTTTTTCTTTTCTAAATTGTTCTCTACTTGCAATCAAATTATCTACATCTTGTTTTTCTTCTTCTGTCATTTTTGGAATAGTTAATCCTAAAATATTTAACATTCTCTCAAATTCTATTTTAATTATTTGTGCATCTTTTTTTCCAAGTTTTTCTTCAGCTGCAAGTCTATTTCCTTCTTTGACAAGTTGGAAAAATGAAGATAATGCAAGATGTGTGTTAAAATCATTTTCTAGTGCATTATCAAATTCTGTGCTTAATTTTTCAATAGTATGCTTGATTTCTTCATGATTTTCACTATTTGCGTGAATCAATTCATAATAACATGTCTCAACTTGTCTCCATTTAGTGAGATTCTCTTTTAGTAGTTCTTCAGAATAGTCAATTGGTTTTGAATAATGCCCTGATAGACAGAATAATCTAATAACATTAGACCCCCAATTTTCTAAAACATGTTTGATTGATTTTATATTTCCAAGTGATTTTGACATTTTTTCTCCATTAATTGTAACCATTCCTACATGCATCCAAATTTTTGCAAAGGGAGAATCTGTGCATGATTCGGATTGTGCAATTTCATTTTCATGATGTGGAAATATCAAATCTCTCCCCCCTCCATGTATGTCAAAATTTTCTCCAAGATACTTTATGCTCATAACAGAACATTCTATGTGCCATCCAGGTCTACCTTTGCCCCATGGACTATCCCATACAGGTTCAATGTCTGAAAACTTCCATACTGCAAAATCCAGCGGATCGTTTTTTTCTTCATCGACTTCTATTCTAGCTCCTGATTGTAATTCATCTATCTTCTTTTTTGATAATTTTCCATATTCTGGAAATTTTGATACTGAAAAGTAAACTCCCTTTTTAGAAGTATATGCAATCTGTTTTTCAATTAATTTATCAATAAATTTGATAATATCTTCTATGTGTTCAGTTGCTTTAGGGTAGTTTGTTGCACGTTTTACGTTTAATCCATCAAAATCATTAAAATAATTATCAATATATTTTGTACTGATCTTCTCAGCAGTTGTATTTTCTGCTTGTGCACGATTTATGATTTTATCATCTACGTCAGTAAAATTTTGTATAAATTCAATCTCACTTTTTTTATCCTCAAGATATCTTCTTAAAACATCAAAAACTATTATGGTTCTTGCATGACCGATGTGAGATTCGTCATAAACTGTTACCCCACAAAGGTAAATTCTAACTTTTTTTGAAATGTCTAATTCTTGTTCTGAATTTGATAGTGTGTCTTGAATCTTCATAATTATTCTATGTTTGGTTTTTGCGCTGGCAATCTTTTATGTTCACTGTTTATGTTTAATTGTTGGATTTTTTCTACTACTGCTTTTTCAATTTGAGTAATTTCTGAGGTTTTCTCTACAGATAGTTTTTTCTCAAACAAACAATACAAGATAGAATCTATCTCTTCATAAGATACTCCTAACTCTTTTTCAGCTTCATGTTCTTCCCATAGATGAGGGCTACTCTTTTTTGAAATGATGTATTCTGGAACTCCTAGATATTTTGCAATTTCTCTTACTTGAAGTTTGTATAAGGAAATTATTGGAGTAAGATCTGCTGCCCCATCGCCAAATTTTGTGAAATATCCAATCAGATATTCACTTTTGTCACTAGAACCTAAAACTAGATAGTTTTTGATGTTTGCGTAATAATACAAAATATTGGTTCTAACTCTAGCACGAAGATTTCCTCTGGCAAAGTCATTTGGTTCAAGATACATAGAATACTCCTTTACAATTGGGTTGATGTCAATTAGTTTGTGTTCGATCCCCGTAAGTGAAATCATTTTAAGCGCATCTTCAGTTTCTGTTGGAGTTATAGAAGTATCTGGCATTAGAATCGCAAGTGTTTTCTCTTTTAGTTTTCTTTTACAAAGATAAGCTAAAACTGCCGAATCAATTCCTCCACTTAATCCTAAAATGACTCCTTTGGCTTGATTTTCCTCTATCTGTTCTATTAGGAATTCCTCCATAGTATTAGTAATTGAAACATAATCTTGATCTTTGATTTCATTAATGATATCTTGATTCAATAACTAATTTGAGGAATATATGAATAAAAATTATGCCTAATTTTGAATTAGTTCATTTTGAACATACATTATTCCTTATACTAATTTGATATTGTAAAATTACAGAATAATCTGTGCCCAACATAACCCATACCTAGCACAAGAGAAGAGACAAAGTCTCTTCTCTTTTTGCATTTAATCACAAATTTTTAAATATCTACATAGATTCCGTCATCTCTTGCTTCAACTGAATATGTTTCCAGTTTGACATCTTTGAGATAATCGGTTAGTTCTCCTGTCTTGATATTATAATGCCAAAAATGTAATGGGCATTCTACAATGTCTCCTTCAAGTTTGCCAGGAGCGATTGACCCGTCTTGATGAACACATAGATCATCCATAGCATGATATCCATCTTGATTAAAAATTGCGATTTGTTTTCCATCAATTTTGAACGCTTTGCCTTTTCCTGCAGCAACTTCTCCTTTCTCAGCAATCTTTTTCCAAGTCAATGATTCTGTGTTAATTTTGTCATTTATTTACATTCGCATGATAGAATTTTATAGTCTAATTCGAGGTGTTGATTATTGAGCAAAGTAAAGACTAACACAAAACTGATCAAAGAAGGCAAATTATCATATGAATGGGCCAGAACTCATATGCAAATCTTAGATAATACAATTAACCGATTAAAAAAATCAAAACCCCTTAAGGGCATAGCCCTCGGATTTTGTTTGCATATTACAAAAGAGACTTCCGTTTTACTTATGGGTGCTAAAGAACTTGGTGCAACTGTTGCATGTTGTGGAGGTAACCCATTGACTACCCAAGATAACGTTGCTGCATTTTTAGCATCTCAAGGAATCAATGTTTATGCATGGCATGGACAATCTGTCAAAGAATATGATTGGTGCATTGATCAAGTACTGAAACACAAACCAACTATTCTAACTGATGATGGTGCTGATATGAATGTCAAAGCTCATTTTGATAAACGATTCAAAAATATGAGCATTCTCGGAGCTACTGAAGAAACCACCGCAGGTGTTACTAGAATAAGAGCTGTAGAAAACCAAGGCAAACTTCGCTATCCAGTAATTCTAGTCAATGAAGCATACACAAAACACATGTTTGATAATAGATATGGCACTGGACAAAGTACCATTGATGGCTATCTTCGTGCCATGAATTTACTTATGGCATCAAAACGTGTAGTTGTTGTTGGATATGGTTGGGTTGGACGTGGTGTTGCATCAAGATGTCATGGAATGGGTTCCAAAGTAATTGTTACAGAAATAGATCCTGTTAAAGCACTAGAAGCTCACATGGATGGATTTGAAGTAATGCCAATGGCACAAGCTGCAAAGATTGGTGATATTTTCATCACATGTACAGGAATGACTAGTGTGATTAGAAAAGAACACATCTTACAAATGAAAGAAGGTGCAATTATGGGCAATGTCGGTCACTTTGATGTAGAAATTGATAGTGAATTCCTTCTCAAGAAATCAAAATCTGTAAAAGAAGTAAGACCCAATCTTGATGAATGTCTACTCAAAAATGGAAAACGAGTTTATCTAATTGGTCAAGGACGTCTGGCGAATTTGGTTGCCGCCGAAGGACATCCCCCAGAAGTTATGGCTCAATCATTTTCAAATCAAATACTATCTATCTTGTATATTCTTAAAAATCATAAAAAAATGGAAAACAAAATCATCAATGTTCCTGAAGAGATTGATAAACAAGTAGCAATTGATGCTCTAAAAGCAATGGATGTAAAAATTGACAAACTTACTCCAGAACAAGTAAAATATGCTAACAGCTGGTAAATCTTACTAAAATTTCACTAGGATTTCTTTTGTTAAAGCTAATTTTTTAGCAAATCAGCTATCCACATTATATCTAATTTCTTTGAAAAACTCTCATGGTTGTATGTGAGTGCGTCTTGTCTGATAATTCTATAAAATATATCAAAACTATTCAAGACTTGCTTCAAAGACAATCTAGTTTTAGAAATGGTTCTGATGTTTTTGATATCTTATTACGATATGTTATTTCTGAGGTTGATTCCATCCCGATAAATGATCTAGTCTTAATTGATGATTATTTTTCTAAACACCCTGCATTTCTAAATGTGTTTTTGAGTGATGTTATGATGTCTGCAACATCTTATTCTGATTATTATTCTAGTTGATGAAAATGTTCGAGAAAATTTTGGGTAATGGGTTTAAGGTAGACGAGGCTCGTCTACTCACTTGTCGATGTTGTTTTAAAGCAATTCCTATCAAACTCATAGAACAACATGTTCTAGAGCATTAGTCTAAAACTTCTTAAGCTCAATACTGTCCAAGACACATACTAATGAATAAAAAAGCCATCATTACTAGTGCCTTACCGTATGCAAACGGTGAAATTCATTTAGGACATGTGGCTTCTACATACCTTCCCGCAGATGTTACTACTAGATTCTTGAAACTAAATGGGGTAGAAGCATACTATGTTTGTGCATCCGATGATTTTGGAACTCCCATTTTAATTCAATCTGAAAAAGAAGGCAAAACTCCTTCTGAATATGTTGCTTATTGGAACAAGCGTGATTACGAAGATTTTACAGCATTTAATATTGGGTTTGATTATTTTTACAAAACCAGTTCTCTTGAAAATATTGAATTTGTTCAAGATGTTTTCAAAAAACTAAATGATGCTGGTCATATCTATGAACAAGAAATTATTCAATTTTATTGCAATAATGACAAGAAATTTTTGCCAGATAGATACGTCAAAGGCACTTGTCCTTATTGTACAGCCAATGATCAATACTCTGATCTTTGTGAAAGCTGTGGTCGTGTTCCTGAAGAAATCACAAATCCAAAATGTTCTCTTTGTGGTCAACCACCAACTAAAGAGAAAACAAAGCATTATTTTTTCAAACTAAAAAATTTTGGCGATTCACTATCTAAATGGTTAGATGAGAATGAACATCTGCAAAAAGATGTAAAGAAATATGTTCAAAATTGGATCAAATCTGGTTTGATTGATTGGGACATCACTCGAGACATTTCTTGGGGTGTCCCTATACCTCTAGATGATGCTAAAGGTAAAGTCTTCTATGGTTGGTTTGATAATCACTTAGCATACATTTCAACTGCCTTGAAATTTCTAAACGATAAAGGAATTAATGGAAAAGAGTTTTGGAATTCTGCTGACATTTATCACTTTATTGGAAAAGATATAGTGTATCATCATTATCTTTTCTTACCAGCAATGCGATTGGGAATAAACAGTGAATACAAATTACCTGATTATATCCCAACTAGAGGCCATCTAACACTTCAATCAAAAAAAATCTCTAAAAGCAGAAACTGGTATATCGGATTAAAAGAATTCTTAGAGTATTATCCTGCAGATTATCTAAGATTCTATCTCATTTCAATAAACCCCTATTCTCAAGATGACTTGAATTTTGATTGGGATGATTTCACCACTAGGATTAATTCTGAATTGATTGGAAATCTTGGAAATTTTGTTAACCGTGCACTTGGATTCACCAAAAAAGCATTTGATGGAAAAATCCCTGAATCTGAATCCTTTGATGATATGGATTCTGAAGCAGAACAGAAAATTAAAAATCTTGCAACTGTGGTTGGTTCTCTTTTGGAACAAAATCATCTTGACAGAGCTTTGAAGAAAATTATGGAGTTCTCTTCATTCTTTAACCAATATTTCCAACACAAAGAACCTTGGAAAAAAGGTCCTGGTACTGCAAATTGTGTATATCTTTCAGTTAATGCTGTAAGAAGCTTGGCAATTGCTATTTTTCCATTTTTGCCAAAATCTGCTAAAAAAATTTGGGTTCAATTAGGATTTGATGGAAATATTCATGAATCATCTTGGAATGAGATGTCCTCTTTGAGCATTTCTCCTGGTCACATATTGGGTGATGTGTCTCCATTGTTTACAAAAGTTGAAGAATCAGATATTGAAAAATACAAAAAACAATTAGGGCCTTCTGAATAACAATGAAACCTATTCCCCGAATCTCTACTCGAGGATATTATGATCTATCTACTGGAAAAACCATCAAAAATAATTTTTATTATCTTTATCCAAAAAAAGATTTCAAAAAATTAACTGATTCAAACGAGATTACAATAATGATTCATGGATTAAGAAATGATAATGCAGGGGCTGTCGCAAAAGTTCTCCTTGCAAGAAATAGATTACGTAAATTAGGCTATTCTCATCCAGTAATTGGTTTTAGTTATGATTCAAACACAACTGGTGCTCATTTGATTAAACATGCAAAACATGCACTTGCAGTTGGTCAAAGAATTGCAAAGAAAAATGGACGAAATCTTGGAAAATTTATTGAAGATTTTAAAAACACTAATCCAAAAACAAAGATTCGATTAATAGGTCATTCTCTAGGCTCTCAAGTAATTTTAAGCACAATTGAATATCTTTCAAAGAAAAGACAAAATGAAGGAATTATAGAAAGTGTTCACCTTTTTGGTGCTTCAATTACCGAAGATGTTCCATCATCTAAAAAATATGGAAAAATTCTTCAAAAAGTCATTAATAAAAAAATTGTAAATCACTATGCTCCAAAAGATGAAGTTCTTGGTTGGGCTGATGATAAAAAATTTGTTAAAGGGCCACTTGGGCTTCACGGAGCAGTTGGGAAACCCATCAAAAAATATCATCAAAAATTAGTAAAACCAAAAAATCATAGATTTGCAAGTTATGCTCAAGTGCTCAATGTCTTTCCTTAATTTTGTCTGTTTTGAGTAGTATGAATTATAAGATATTCTTTAATATGATGATGAAACTCATACTTTATGAAAGTTAAGATGTTTAATAATTCCTCTGGAAAGTCCATATTGTACCATCTACATGTTTTAGATGAAAAATCTGAAACTTGTACAGATCTTTCTGAATATCCATGTTAAATTCTTCTCGTATAGTTTTTAGAACCTGTTTTTCATCAGCTAATATTGGTAAAATCTGTAAATTTTGTAGTTTTAGGTAAACAAGATATTGCATCCGAATTTGGAAAAAAAGGAACTGTAACTGACCTTTCTCTTTATGATAGAAAAGAATCTAACATTATCAAAACTTGGGTAACTCCAAGTGGATTTCCTGACAAAATACAACCTCTATTCCAAGCAATCAATTTAGCAGAATATGTGATATTTCATGTAGATAAATTAGATAAATTTACAGGAGAGCAAATTATTGCACTTGATTTATTAAAAAAAGAAAAAGGAATACTATCTCATACATTTGATGTTGATGAATCAAAATTAGATGCAATGATCAAAGGAACTGTAGTTGAACATTATACAAAAGTTGATCAAGACAAAATCAAAGAAGAAATAGATAAACTTGAACCCATATCGAATGATACCTCGTCTGAGATGGTAATTGATCATTGTTTTGATGTTAAAGGTGTTGGAACTGTAATCTTGGGTAAAGTAACTAGTGGAAAAATAAAGCAATATGATAATCTTAAATTATATCCTGCTGGAGTTGATGTTCTCATTAAATCCATACAAATGCATGATGATCCTGTAACAGAATCCATTTGTCCTGCAAGAGTTGGTTTTGCAGTCAAAGGTGTAACCCCTGATGACGTTGGACGTGGAGATGTAATTTCTCAAGAAGGTGTAGTGGATGTTAAAACAGGCGTTGAACTTGATTTTCAAAAAAATCCTTTTTACAAGGGTGAAATTACAGAAAATCAAAGTTGTTTGGTAAACATTGGATTACAAATCAAGGCAGCAAAATTCTCATCAATTTCTCCACTTAAACTAACATTTGAAAAACCAATTGTATGTAAAAAAGATCAAATTGCTGTAATTTTAAAACCTGAATCTGACACTATTAGAATTCTTGGACACGGTTCAATCCAATAGACTAAATAAAATCAAAATTTGTAGTTGATCATGCGTGGATTGATGATGGGAAGGTTTCAGCCTTTTCATTTAGGTCACTTGGATTTAGCAAAACAAATTCTTGAGGAATGTGATGAGATAATTATTGCAATTACTAGTGCTCAATTCAATTATTTAGAAAAAGATCCTTTTACTGCTGGCGAAAGAATTGAGATGATTCACAATTCTCTAAAAGAAGAATCTCTTGATATGAGTAAATGTTTTGTTGTTTCAATTGAAAATCAATTTAACATTGCAACATGGACATCATATCTAAAATCTGCATTACCAAATTTTGATAAAGTGTACAGTGGAAATGATTATGTCGCAATGCTTTTAGCTGATTCTGATATTTCAGTTGTAAAACCTGAATTTTTAGATAGAACTCAATACAATGCAACAAAAATTCGTTCAATTATTGTTTCTGATGAAAACTGGAAGGACTTTGTTCCAAATGCGGTGTATGAATTTTTAACAAAAATCAATGCTAAAAATCGACTACAAGTAATTTCTAAATCTGATACTGATCCTACAACACACTAATGGAACCAATTCGTGCATGCCCCATTTGTCCTAAATGTGGTTCAAAGAGATTCATTAGATTATCTGGTGATAAAGTCACTGTTAAGTGCCGTTCATGTAACAAAATAATTGAAATCTAAATTTCATAGTTAATATTTGCTGAGCCTGTACCAAAACATGGTTTTTTACAATCTACAAAAACTCAAACTGTGAATCCTGGATTATTGCAAGGACCAATGCAAATACGCGGTTAAAACACTCATAATCGTTAGGAGGATTATGAGAATTATATCAAATTATGATTTGTTCTTGAAAAAATTTTTGAGTCTTGGTTTAAATCTTATTTTAATTGTCATTTTTATTAATAAAATAAACATTGTCTTGAAAATACTGTCATACAAAAACATGACAAGAAGAAATAATCAGTAAGAAAGATGCGTAATCGCTTATTATATTATTGTGATCCGTGTTTTAATGAAAAACGCAAAACTGTTTTTGGCACTTGGAATAATCATGACAGTAGCAATTGCACCTGCAAGTGGAGCATTTGCACAGTCTGATGATACTTCTGATGCTAAAAAATCTGACATAGACAAAGAACGAAAGGCATTCTTTGATCAAATAAAAGATCAAAGACATGCACTCAAAGATCAAATCCGAGATCATGATAATCAAAGAAAAGAGATGCCAGAACATGAAAGAGTTCATGACGTTGAAGCATCTCTAATGTTTGATGGGGTTACTTCTGGTTGGGCTATTGTAAATGGTAAAGCAATTCCAACAGAATTTACACTAGATGGCAAAGCCAGATATGGTGAGAAGCAAGGCTGGAGCATAACTGGAACAGGTACTGTATTTCTTGGAGATAGAGAAATAACATTTGATCTAAAGGGATTTGCAAAGAACAATCACGTAAACATCAAAGGTGTATCCCAAGATGATGACTCTGTAATTATTCATCTTAGAGGTAACTTTGCACCTGTTGCTGAAAGTGAAGATTCCTTTGCAGTAGCATTTACAAGAACTGCAATCCTTGATGAGAGTTCTGATGTCCGAATCCCATTGGTACTAGTTGGTGATGTAAAAGTAGAGCCAATTATTACAGTTGATGAACCAGTTTCAGAAGAGACTGATTTTGAAGATAATGTGGAAGAACTAGATAAAATGTTAGAACTATTAAGTTAGTTCAACACAATTTTTTTTATTTCTAAACTTTCATAATTCTATACAGGATATCCGAGTATCTCCAACAGAAATGTCTTGAAAAAATTCTAATTTGTTTAAAAGAACAAAAAGTCCTTCCTCCAAAAACGAAGGAAGGAATGTGACATATGCTATTCTGCCTTGGGCCTAGATCTATGCTGAATAAAGCTAGTCCAAGTTAATTGGAATTGGTTTACTATTAGATAACTTTACTGATTAAATTCCATTTGATACATCTATTTTACCATATCCTGAGTATGCGAGTCATCTCTTTTGCATGCATCATTGATTCTCTCTTGAAGATCCAAATTAGAACAAGCAACAGAACAAAAGCCATTTTTTATCTGTCTCACATCTCTTCCACATTTTACACATCTAGGCATACAATTCTAGGAAAGTTTTATCTCTTTTATTGTTCTTACCATAGCACCTCACAGAGGTGTCAATTGGTCCAGCTGCATTCCGACCAAAATGATGCAGCTGGAACATTAATATCAAAAATAAAATAGTTAAATAAATTTGCAGGATCATTCTCATGAGGGTGGTTGGTCCCACATAGGTTTCAGAATGCAAATTAGAATCAGTCACCTTCTAATACGTATGATTATCTTTCAAACAAGAATCACAAATGGATATCATAAGTAACACTTTGTTATTGCAGTTACATTTTTTACATATACACCCAATCTCGTATGTCATATCTGTTAGATGTAACTGAATGAAATTGGATATAATTAAATGCTGATTATCAAGTTTGAGATTAACCATCGCCGATAAATCTTTCATAAAATTAAGAATATAAAATGGGAAATAATTGCAAAAACTGTGGAAAGGAAATGAAAGATTCAAACCTTACCCACTGTTCTGACAAATGCATATTTGAAAGTGTAAAGAAAAGTAAAAAATTTGGCAATCCAGAACATCTTCCTGATTATCTCTAGTCTTACCAGTATTTTCTAACTATGATTCAAGTCTTGATCAAAAATAAATTATGAATTGAGATTTTAGATTAGCAGGGAAAAAGAAAAAAAGTGACTGGAGTAGGTCAGTTATGGTTAGTCTAGTCAGGTTTATTAGATGAAACCTATCATTTCCCCTGCTTACCAATTAATACCAAACTACGATTTAACAATTGTTATTTTAATTTCAAATTATTTGATATGTTTTCGTAGTGTCTGGTTTATCACACTAGAGAAGCTTGTTGATTTTGAAGATTCTTTAATTTGCTTTGCTTGTTTTTCACGTAGTTTCTTTAGGAGATCCTCGTCAAGTACAATGGTTATGCGTTTACCCATTGATGATAATCATCATTTCGTTCTTTTATACTGCCTGTATTTTTGAGTCAATTGGCCTCATAATCCTATACGATATTATGAAGTTCAAACCTATTCTGGTCCAAACATTACAGTTCAAACCTGTTAGGATTTGAACTGTAAATAATCTATACAGGATCATTCATAGTTAATTGTCTAGAACGACACAATTTGAGAT
>JBHHZR010000021.1:0-24471 GCA_046758125.1 Candidatus Nitrosopumilus sp.
ATTTAACTTTTCTATTTTAGTTGATCAAGAATTGAAAGACTCATCAAGTTAGTCATTATCATTCCTTTTCTGTTCACATCACGTCTTGTTTGTTCACAGTATTTCTTTACACTTTGATGACTCTTTTCACTTGCAACTTCAATTACCACAATATTTTGAGAGTATGGAAATGTGAATTTTGTAGGAGTTGTACAAAAAGTATTCATGTTTCCAAGTCCAGCTTTTTCAATTTTATCTCTTTTTAGCAAAAGATTTGCAATTTGATGTAAGTCGTCGCCATCTTCACCATATTCTACATAGTATATGGTCACAAAATTGGTTTCACCTTCAACTTCTCTTTGGAAGAGATCGTCTTTGACGTTAAAGACAAACGAAGTTTTATCTTGATTGTGGTTAGTTAGATCTTTTGAGATTAGTTCACTATCTTTGAATTTTGCAAGAAGATAGTGATTTGTAGAGTCAGAAAAATAGGGTTTACTTTCATTAGAAAATGTGCCAGTAACAAAAAATAATTTTTCAATATTTTTTGAATTAATCCAAGATTCTTTTATCTCAATTGACTGATGTGTATGCAAATATGGAGCACATACATAACCAGAGTAAGACATTTCTAATTCTGACATGTTATGCTTTGAACAATTTTTGAGAGTATTTATGGTTTTAGAGATCCCTATGATCGTAGAATGGCATTCATCTACGATAGTTTTTTAATAGCATAGATCTTCGTTTTTTTTGTCCCGTGGTAGCTCAGCCTGGTAGAGCTTCCGGCTGTAGTTGTTGGCTTTAGATGGCTGACCGAATAACAGCATATCAGGCATACAGAAACCGGGTTGTCGGTGGTTCAACTCCGCCCCGCGGGACCACAAATTTTTCTACAAATTAAAAATGGATTTTTAAAAATAATAAAAAGATAGACTGATTTAAGAAAACAAAGATGAGATCTTAAATTAAAAAATTTCTTGCCTATGCTGTTTTTTTGACTTGTTGAGCTGCTGGTCCTTTTTTACCTTCGCCCACTTCAAACTCGACTTTATCGCCTTCATTGATGAATCCATCAACATCTGATTTGTGAACAAATAGATCATCACCAGATTCTCTTTCGATAAAACCAAAGCCCTTTGTACGGTTAAACCATTTTACGGTACCTTGTTCCATTTGATTTTAACAAAACTTACTCACTATATTAACTAAGTTATCAAAAACAGATCAAACCAAAGACAGAAGGAGGCTAGAAATCTTTGGGAATGTGATTGTGTTCTTTTAACCACTCTACTTGAGGGAGAGTGAATCTCCAAACAATGTCGCCTTGTTCAGACTCGTTAAAATCCCAAGGTGCAATAATTACAATATCATTATCTCTAATCCAAACTCTTCTCTTTAGTTTTCCTCTAATTCTTCCTCGTCTAGTAACATTGTCATCACATTTTATCATGACATTTTCTCCACCGAGCATCTTTAATACACGACCAAAAAGTTCACCTTCTTCTGGAAGACGAATCTCTTTTAGAGCACTTTCATTTTTTACTTGACGCTTACCCATGGTACTAATTGCCACTAAGAGCATATAACTGATAGGTTTTTTGACTTGAATTCAGAATTTAGGCAGCTTACAATATGCAAGGATTTTATCCATTAAAATGAAAATAAAGATGTGGAATTTAGGTGCATAGAAGAATGTTCACAATGTTGCATTGAAAGAGAGTATTATCCTAGCAAAAAATTTGGAAAAATAGGCGTTCTCATTCTGCCTGAAGAAAAAGAAAGAATTGAACAGTTAGCAAAAATAAATGGATTGAAGATCAAAATTTTGCCAAGAATTGGAATTTCTGAAAACAAGGACTCAATTCCAACAAAAATTTTGGCATATCAATTGATGGGAATTGAGGAAAATGGAAACATGTGTCCATTCTTGGATACAAAAAGTGGAAATAAATCACCACATAAAGGATTTCCATGTAAAATTTACAAAGAAAGACCACTAGCATGTATGACTTATCCATTAATTGAATCAGAACCAATCACACTTGATGAAAAATGCAAGTTCTGTAAAGAACATGGCACAGCAGATCAAAATTTAGATTCTGAAGTGGAATCACTTCTGAAGATTAAAGAAAAAATGAATACTAATGCTTCATTTATCTGTAGATACGCTACTAAAATAGGAGAACCCAAAGATAGAGAAATTCTAGAATCAGGTTGGATTTTAGAAGAATAGTTTTCCCAAAAATGGGAGGTCAGTATAATTTCAACCAAAAATTCAAAAGGCATTAGAACTTTTGTTGGATATGAGCGATGATGCATGGTCAAATTTAGATAAAGTTGATCAAAAGATCATAGAGATTCTAAATAGTAATGCAAGAACACCATCTAAAAAAATTGCATCAGAATTAAAAAAATCAGGTCATGATGTTTCAGATAGGACCATTAGAAAAAGGATAGAACGACTTGAAAAAAGTGGAATCATTAAAGGATACAAAGCAGTTCTAACAGATGTATCTGGAGTTAATGAATATCAAGCGATATTGATGAAACTAAAACCATCAAAATCACTTGAAGCAGTAAAAGACTCTATCAAAGATTTCATTACAAAATTAGATAATTACCTACTAGTAGCAAACATGGATGGAGAATGGAATATGTTTGTAATCATTCAAACAGATTCTGGAAAATCAAACACGGCACAAAAAATTGTCGAAAAGTTTTCAGATGAATTAATTGATTATAGAATAAATGAGATAGATATCAAGGATGCAAATATTCTAAATGTGTCTTTACTGTTATTGTAACAAAGAATATTCATATTCTGCAATATCTATTGCTTTTTTGAGTTCATCAAGAGTGAATGGTTTTTGGATAAATGCTGAAACACCACCACTAATTGTTTTGTTGACACGGTTTGTTGTCTTCTCATCAGCAGTAATTATTATGATTTGTAAATTCAACTTATCTTTGAGAAGTTTTGTCGCAACAACATCACCATCAAGATCAGGTAACCCCATATCAAGTAGAATTATTGGTTCGTTATCATCAGAAAATAGTTTTTTACAACCTTTAACACCATCTTTTCCATTCTCAAAGATATGAATTTCAGAATAACCTAACTTTTCAGCATAGTTTTGCATCTTCATTGCAATTGCTTTACTATCATCAATTATTACAATGGGCCTTGTAACTTGAATTGTAGAACTAAGAATAGTTTTTGCTTTTTGATATGCATCTTTTGCTTTATCAAATTCTCCTAAACTTAAAAGACATTTTGATGCACATAACAACGCACCTTTTACATTCTTTGCATTTTTAGAATTGGAATATTTTAAAAATAAATTGCTTGCTTCTTTAATTTCATTTTCAGATTCTTTTCCTTGTCTTTTTTTACATTCTGCAGCTAACATATACAATAAAGCAGATTTGAGATGTTCTGATTTTTTTAGTGATTCAGCTTGATTTAGAAACAAATTATGAGCAGTGATGTATTGTTTATTTTTTAAATGTGTAAGCGCAACCTCAGAACTTGTTTTAGTATCCAATAACAATACCAATTTTTTTTTATTTTATAAGATTTTGTAGTGATGAATCAAACTAGGGATTTATCACAGCACGACCAATAATTTTTCGTGCTTTGAGATCTTCTAAAGCAGTATTTGCCTCATCAAGAGCATATCTTTTGGATATAACTGGATTAATGACTCCTTTTCTTGCAAGATCAAGAAGTTCAACCATATCATTGTAATTTCCAGTATATGCACCTTGAATTGTAATTGATTTGAGCGGAATTGTAACAAGAGATATCTCCAATGATCCACCAAAAAGTCCAACAAGCACCAAATTACCTCTTTTTCGTAAAGATCCTAATCCCACTTTTACGGTTTGAGGAGCATTTACAAAGTCAATAACACTATCAGCTCCCTTTCCATTACAAATAGAAATTATTTTGTCTATGGGACTTCCAGTTCCAGTAGATATAGAACCTGTAACATTAGTATTAACAACAAAATCAGCACCCATCTTTTTTGCTGTTTCAAATTTTTTGTCATCATTATCAATGCATATGATTTTGGCTTTTGTTATTGCTTTTGCAATCTGAATTGCCATTAATCCTAAACCACCAGCGCCAATGATTAGTAAAAATTCAGGAGAATTTTCATTTGCTTTTTTTACAGCATTGTATGCAGTTAAGCCAGAACATGCAAGTGAAGTTGCATAGTCTGGATCAACACCATCAAGTTTTGCTAAATATTTGAAATTTGGAATTAAAGCATAATCAGAATAACCACCATCTTGGAAAACACCCATGGATTTTGGAGTATCACATAGATTTTCGTTTCCTACTTTGCATGCAGGACATTGTCCACACCCAATCCAAGGAAAAACTAGAACGTCATCACCTTTTGAGACACCAGAAACGCTATCACCCATATCTTCGACGGTACCAACAATCTCATGTCCTGGAATTACAGGATACTTTACTCCTCTATCAGTGACTTTCATAAATTGACCATCCCCAAGATCATATCCCCCTTCCCACAAGTGCAAGTCACTGTGACAGACACCTACAGATTTGACTTTTACTAGAACCTGATTTCCTTGTGGTTGAGGAGTCTCAGATTCAGATACTACAAGAGGTTCATTTGGACCTGTGATTCTAGCAGATTTCATAAAATGCGTTTTTTGCCTTAACAATATAAGAGTTGACTGGAAGTGAGAAAAAAGTAGAGCCCTTAGATATTATTGAATAGGAATAGAGTTAATGTGTGAGTGAATCTCAAACTCCAAATAGCATTTCTCAAGAACCAGTGAATATTCTATTTAACCCCTCATCGGTTGCTAAAAAAGACGTTTGGGAGATTGATCTAATTCAAATTTTGAATTTATTGATAAAGATTCTTGAAAAGACGGGCAAAAAAGACCTCAAAGTAGCAGGAATGGCAGCACTATCATCATCATTAATCTATAGAATGAAAGTAGAAAGTATTTTTGCATTACAAAAAGCTGCAATGGAGAAAAAACCAATGCACCAGAGAACAGATGTAGATATTCAACTAATTGAGATTCCTTATAGACATGAATCAACATATCCAGTTTCATTAGATGATTTGTTAGGATTACTTCAAAATCTTATTGGAACTATTGCAAACCCTCAATCAAGAAGAAACAGACAAGTAGACATTGAACCAATTGAAGCTCCTGATTTCCAAGAATATTTTATTTCACTTGAGAGCATAATTGGAAAATATGAAGACTTGGTAATGAAAAAAATTTCAATGACTGGATTTGGATTACTTCAAGACATTATTGCTGAACTTGATGCATCAGATTCAATAAGATGCTTCTTTGCAATATTATTTTTGGCAAGAGATCAAAAAGTAGACATTGAACAAATTGATGACGACATCAAAATCACTGTAATAAAAGAAGAGTTAACAAACTGATCAAAAATGAAGAAAAGATTTCTTTAACTAGAATTTAGATGAGGTATACATAATTGGCCAAAATTACGAATATGAACGAGGCAACAGCAAGAATCGAGGCAGCACTTTATTCAGCAGGTAGACCCCTAAGAATTGAAGAGATAATCAGAGCCTCAGGCACGGAATCTAGAACAAAGACACTAGAATTACTTAAAGATATTATGAAAAAGACAAGGTCAGCATTCAAAGCACTAGAAGTAGTGATACTTCCAGACGGATCATACGTATTTCAATTAAAGCCTGAATACAGTTCCACAGTGAAAAGATATGCTTCAAAACCAGTTCTTCCAAATGCAACATTAAAGACATTATCGTACATTGCATATAGTCAGCCAATATCTGGAAAACAACTTGTAGAAACAAGAGGTTCAGGAGTTTATGCACATTTGAAAGAATTACGACAATTAGATTACATCACTCATCAAAATGTTGGAAGAATGAAAATTTATACAACAACTGAAAAGTTCCAAAAATATTTTGGAATTCAAGGAGATGTAGAAGATCTAAAACAAAGACTATTTTCTAAAGTTAGGAAAACAGCAACTACAAGACATGTAAATCCCACTCCTCAAATAATCACAGAGTCAAACTAAGTACCTTTTTTGGCCAAGGCTAATTTTTTGCGTTTTGTATAAATTAGAGTGATTCAGACAAGTTTTCGTGAGAAAATCCGTAGAGAATTTAGCAACTAGTAAAACAACTGGAGGAAGAAGATATCCACTTAGAATTAGACGAAAGTATGAAACTGATAGATACCCAAATGAAGCTATCAATGGAGCTCAAATAACAATTACAAGACATGTTCGTGGAAAAAATAGAAAAACTGCTTTGAAATCAATTGATTTTGTTAATCTAGCAACAGGAGATGCTAAAATAAAGAAAACAAAAATTCTCAAAGTTTTAGAAAACGATACAAACAATGATTACAAAAGACGTGGCATCATTACAAAAGGTGCAATACTAGAAACACAAGAAGGTAAATGCAGAGTTGTTTCTAAACCAGGACAAAACGGAATAGTTAACGCAATTTTACTAAAGGAATAAAATGAAAGATTACGAACATGTCGTAATCTGGTTGGATTATTTCAACAAGAATTTAAAAAAATCTAAAGGTAGACGTGTTGGATTAGAAAAATGTGTTTTTGATCCGTCATTAAAAGAACTAATGGATGCCACAACTGCCGCCGGATTTGAAATAACAGAGTCAGATGACAAAGTAAGATTCCCCAAAAGACCATTTGTTAGGTCAGGATATGTTATTTTACCAAAAGGATCCTCCAAGACAAAAATTCTTAACAAAATTTCAGAAAAACTTGTTGCAAAAAGGTCCAAACAATCAAAATAAAATCAATTCTAGCTCTTAGCTAAAGTAAAGTTGACAGAAGTCTATGATAGGAATATCATGATTAGTGTTTTTAATTGCAGGAGGTAGGCGAAATAATGCACCTAGCCGGTAGTGGCAGGGTTATCGTTCAGCTATCAAACAAACTAGTTGAAGGACAAATACTCTGCGACGAAAAAGGAACTAGAGTTGCAAAAGTGATGGAATTGATTGGTCCAGTTAGAAGACCATTTGCATCTGCAACTCCTTTAACAAATAACATCAAAAAATACATTGGCAAAAGTGTTTTCGCAATTGAACATTCTCCTGCTAGTACAAAAAAAATTAGGAGAAGAAAAAAATGAACATACTAGAAACACAAAGCTGTCCTGAATGTCAATCCTCATTAGTAGATGACAAACAGAACGGTGAAGTAATCTGTTCTGGTTGCGGCGTTGTAGTTGCAGATCAGATTGCAGATTATGGTCCAGAAACAATTAGCTCAAATCTCGAAGACAAGATGAAGCTAGCAAGGGCAACAGGACAAACCACTTATTCTCAACATGATTTGGGAATAACAACTGAGATTTCAATTAGTGCAAAGGACTTTAGTGGGAAAACCATTAACCACGAAGTTGCAAATCAAATGCACAATCTTAGAAAGTGGCAGCAAAGAGTAAGAGTTTCCTCACCAAGAGAAAGAAGACTAGCAAATGTGTTAGCAAAAATGGCTGAAACATGTGATGGTCTAAGTCTTTCAAAAAATGTTTTGGAAACTGCTTCTATGATATACAGAAACTTGGACGGACATGTTGATGTGAAGGGAAAGTCAGTAGTTAGCATTACAGCTGCTACAATTTACATGGCATGCAAACAATGTGATGTAGTAAGATCACTAGAAGAAATTTGTCGAGGAATATGTCCAGCAAAAGATGTAAAATCAAAAACAAAACTTGCAGCGAGATACTATAGAACTATGGTAATGGAAATGGGACAATTAACAGCGCCTGTAGTTACCATGGACAAATACATCTCAAAGATAGCAAACATGACACAAACTGAGGTAAGAGTCGAAAGATTAGCCTTGGAAATTGCAGAAAAAACCAAAGATAGCAGCATTGCAGATGGGAAGGCTCCAAATGGAATTGCAGCAGCATATCTGTATGTGGCATCAGTATTACTTGGTCAAAACGTTCTCCAAAGAGACGTTTCAAGCATTGCAGGAGTCACAGAAGTTACTATCAGGAATAGATGTAAAGAGATACTAACAAGCTACAAACTCAAAATTACTTTGAGACCATCTCTGGCCAAATACTAAATCCCCCCTCTTTTCATTTTATTATCAAAAATCTACGTTAGGATTAGCTAAATTTCGTCGGCATTATATATAGAAAAGAAGCAAAGCGCAACATGGCAGTATTAGAAATCAGAGATCTTCATGTAACAAGAGAAGGAAAAGAGATTCTCAAAGGAGTCAATCTAAAAACTGGACCAGGAGAAGTACATGCCATTATGGGCCCAAATGGTTCAGGAAAAAGCACACTAGCTTACACATTACTTGCACATCCAAAATACGAAGTTACACAAGGGGATATTTTGTTAGATGGTGAAAGCATTTTAGAATTAACTGCAGATGAAAGAGCAAAGAAAGGATTGTTCTTAGGATTTCAATATCCAACAGAAGTTGCAGGTGTAGGATTTTCTCACTTTCTTAGAACAGCTTACAACTCTTTAAGCAAAGCACTTGAAGGTGACGACAGAGAAGTTTTCATTACTGTAAAAGAATTTCAAAAATATCTTAAAGAAAATTTAGAAAAAGTTGGATTAAAAGAAGAATTTCTTTCAAGATATCTTAACGAAGGATTCTCAGGAGGAGAGAAAAAACGTGCAGAGGTTTTACAAATGGCAGTGTTAAAACCAAAGATTTCAATTTTAGATGAACCTGATTCAGGTTTAGATATTGATGCTGTTCAAGCAGTAGCAAAAGCAATCAGTCAAGTTTCAGGCAAAGATTCAACAGTAATTGTGATTACTCACTATGCTAGAATTTTAAAATTCCTAGACAAATTAGACTTTGTTCATGTGTTTGCTAAAGGTAAAGTTTTGAAAACAGGCGATTCAACCCTTGCAGACAAATTAGAAGCAGAGGGATATGATTGGGTTTTAGAACAAACAGCATAATCAAATTTAAACAGAATATATCTTAAAGAAACCATTGATTTACAAAGTTCTAGTAGAATTTTCTAAAGATTTTCTTGATGTGAAAGAAGATCAAATCAACATAGGAATAAAATCAAAACCAGTAAGAGGAGAGGCAAATAAAGAAATTATAAAAAAACTTGCAAAATATTTTGGAGTATCTACTGCAGCTGTAAACATTAAAGCAGGTCACAGATCACGTCAAAAAATTATTGAGATTCTATAATAGATAATCTAGTTTTTGTTTAAATAGGGTTTGAAAAAGTAAAATTACATGGAACCAAATGACGATGAGAAATATTATTTTAATTTCTCGTTCTTTCAAATAGATCCTAAATGGAGATGGATGGCAGATTTGGCAAAAGAAGAATCTGCAAGAGAAGTTGAAAATATTATTAAAAATACAGGAATAAAGTTCAGATGTTACTCAACATTAGGATTACGTTCTGATGCAGATTTCCTATTTTGGTTTGCAGCAAAATCAATTGAAGAGATTCAAGCAGCATTATCAAAAATATATCTTACAGTATTTGGAAAATACATCATTCCATCACAGACATACGTTTCATGTACAAGACCATCAGTATATGCAAGAAAAGGCAGAGTACTCTCTTTTGTTGCAGGAAATGAATCAAAAAAATATTGTGTAGTATATCCATTTATCAAAACAAGAGATTGGTATCTACTTCCACAAGAAGAAAGACAAAAGATGATGGATGAACACATTGATGTTAGTCAGAAGTATCCAGATGTTGTCCTAAATACAACATATTCATTTGGACTTGACGATCAAGATTTTATGCTTGCATTTGAGACTGATGAGTTGAGAGATTTCCAAGATTTGATAATGGATTTGAGAGAAACCAAGGTCTCAAAATATGTCAAAACAGATACGCCAATGATTATTTGTGTAAAAAAAGACATCGTTCCTATGATACAAAGCCTTGGTTAGAAAATGCTATGAAAAATGCATTCCAAGACTGCAAATCTTGGATAAACATAAATGATGAAATTTCAAATATTTCTTGAATTCAAGGAGATAGAAGATGAAATACAAAAAATTAGGAAAAAGTGGAATTGAGGTTTCTGAGATAGGATTTGGTGCATGGAGTATCGCTCTAGACTGGTGGGGAAAGAAAATTGAAGAAGATGAAGCTAAAAGAATGCTAAAAAAAGCATATGATTTAGGAATTAATTATTTTGAAACAGCTGATATGTATGGCAAAGGAAAAAGCGAGAAACTCATAGGTGAAGTTTTCAAAGGAATGAGAGATGAGATTGTTATTTCAACAAAATATGGTTATGATTTTTCAAATGTAGAGCAAATTGGACATACAGAATTACCACAAAACTATAGTCCGGAGTATACAAGAAAAGCACTAGATGCATGTCTTGAGAGATTACAAACAGATTACCTTGATTCATTAGGATTACACAATCCAAAACTACATCATATTAGAAATGATGACACCTTTGACACAATGGATGAATTAATCAAAGAAGGCAAAATCAAAGCAGCCCAAGTTGCGCTTGGTCCGGCAATAGGATGGACACAAGAAGGACTAGAAGCAATGGACAGACAGTGTGTATCATCAATTCAAACAGTTTACAACATTTTAGAACAAACTCCTGGCAATGAATTAATTGAAAAAGCAGAAAAACAAGATGTTGGAATTTTAGTTAGAGTTCCAGACGCATCAGGAATTCTAACAGGTAAAGTAAAAGCAGATACAGTAATTCCAAGCAATGATCATAGAAAAGACAGAAAGGTAGAATGGCGAAAATCTGCACTAGAAAAAGTTGAACAATTCAGACCAATTGCCAAACGCAACGGATTAAACATTACTGAATTTGCAATCAAATTCATCTTATCAAAAAATAAGATTGCATCTGTTTTACCTACGGTAGTAAATGAAGAAGAGATAGAGATGTTTGCTGCAATATCAGATGGCAAGTATCTAAGTTCTTCAGACATGAAAGAGATTGATGATCTTTACAACACATGGCCTGAGTACGAATTAAAAGCAACTGTTCCAACAAATTAATTTGCCAATGGACAGGCAAATAGATGCTCAAAAAACTTTAGAGATCATAGAACGAATGAAACTTGCAAAAATTGGCGAGTATAAAAAATGGGAAGTAATTATTAAAAAAATAAAAAACAACGCATCACTAAATCCAGGAGAACTTGAATATTATACAAATCTAACACGAATTTACAAGGATTCTACCATATTTAGTAGAAGTAAGATTTATCACACAAAACTATCCGAACATGATGAAAAACCACCATGTAAGGAATGTGGAGAAAATTCTCTATTCTACTGCAACATGAATGATCAATACTACTGCCCTATTCATGTAGTAGGACATGATGAAAATGAAATCTAAGCAGGAACAGTTTCTTCTAAACTAAATGAGTTTTCTACAAAATACTCTACTCGTGTTTTTTTGAATTCACGAGAACTAAAGAGAATTCTGTAATCATCAACATGAATTTGATCTTGGATAGTTTTTGCCATCTCATTTGCTTCATCATGAGTTTTACAGTGAATCATCGAGAATACATTGTATGGCCAATCAGGATATGTAGGTCTTTCATAACAATGACTAATCTGAGGAAATGCTCCTAATTTTGCACCAACTTCAGAAATTTTGTCTTTGGGAACGTTCCAGACTATCATACCATTTGCAGTAAATCCAACTTGTCTATGTCGTAGAATTGCAGCAAAACGTCTCATAACACCAATATCTTCATAATATTTCATCTTTGCAAACAATTCATTTTCAGAGATTCCAAGATTGTGTGCAGCCTTTACAAATGGTTCATCAATAATATCCATATCTTTTTGTAACTCACGGATGAAGTCTTTGTCTTGTTCTGTCGGTTCGAACTTTACATTTTTAATTTCTTTTTTTTCTTCAGTTGGTGCAACATCATGTTTTTTTTCATCAACCATGTCAAGTTTGACACCAATTTTGAATAGCTGTAGAGTTGGAAGCATCCTTACTTTTTTAATTCCTTTTAACACATTGAATTTTTCAAGTTCAGTTTTTAAATCTGAACCAGGGGGAACAGCTAATGTAAACCAAAGATTGAACTGATGATCACGTTCATAATTATGACTAACACCAGGATGACGATTAATTTGACTTGCAACATATTCAAGTTTATCAGGTTCAATTTCCATTGCAACTAACGAACTTGTATAACCAAGTTTTCTCGTATCAAAAATTGCACTTAGTTGTCTTAGAACACCACTATCTTTTAGTTGGTTTAGATGTTCTTTGATAATTTCAGGGGAAGTATTGAATTTTTTTGCAATAGTATCAAAAGGTCTAGTTACGAGTGGAAATGTCCATTGAATTTCATTTAAAAGTTCTTTATCTAATTCATTCATCGAAGTCAATAAGTCATTGACTCTTCCATTCAATTAAAAATGTAACTAGTATCTTATGCAGCGATTTTTAATACATAAATAGAAACTGAAGGTTTTTTGATCGATGATAGTTGATCTTAACCTTCATGATAAAACAATAGTTGTGATTGGAGGGGGCAAAGAGGCACAAAAAAGAATCAATTCTTTATTAAAACAAGATTGTGAGATCATTGTTCTGAGTGATTCTGTAAACTCACAAATCAACAAATTAATTAAAACAAAAAAAATAAAATTCAAAAAACAAAAAATTCAAGACACAAAATTTATTTCAAAATACAAACCAAACATCATCATCATAACTACAGATGACAAAAATCTTAATCAAAAAATCATCAAAACTTCAAAAAGAAAAAAGATCATCACATATAGTTCTGATAATCCCGAAGAAAGTGATTTTTCAAATCCTGCAATTATTGATTTTGAGAACATGGTTCAGATTGCGATTTTTACAGGAGGGCGTAGTCCTGGCATGTCAAAGAAAATTAAAACTAAATCAGAGAAGATATTCAAGGAAATTATTACAAAAGAAGACATTGCACAAATTAAGATTCAGAAGATCGCAAGAAAATTAGCAAAAGAAACTATTCCAACTCAAATTCAAAGAAGAGAATTTCTGCGCAGTATCATGAATGATAATGAGATTGATCAGTTAATAAAAGACGGACAGGTAAAAAAGGCTGAAAAACGGGCAGTTACAATATTGAGAGGTTGGAAATGAAACAAAATATCATTAATGCACGTGTAACATTTCGTAATTCACCAATCCATATTCTCGAACAGTTTACAATTAAAGACATGGATGACGCATATCAACAATTCAAAAAACATTCAGGGTTAGATGAATGTGTAATTATTCAGACATGCAACAGAATTGAATTATTTGGAAAATCAAAGAAACAAGATCTAAACAAAATCAAGAAAACATGGGCATCACTTACTGGACTTGAGGAAGACACATTCAAAGAGAATGCAGAGTTTGTTGAAGACAGAGACGCATTACATCATTTATTAAAATTAACATCAGGATTGGATTCAATGGTTTTAGGAGAAGAACAGATTTTAGGACAAATAAAAAATGCCATAACATCTGCTAGAGAGACAAAAGCATCAGGTCAGCACCTAAACACTTTGTTTGACAAGGCAATTAGAATTGGAACACGAATTAGAAATTCCAGTGGGATTGGCAAAGGAG
Organism: Candidatus Nitrosopumilus sp.; assembly: GCA_046758125.1. Lineage (GTDB taxonomy): Archaea > Thermoproteota > Nitrososphaeria > Nitrososphaerales > Nitrosopumilaceae > Nitrosopumilus. The sequence continues at coordinate 13,621 of JBHHZR010000021.1, forward strand.
GAATTTCTGTGGGTTCCATGGCAGTAAAGCTTGCAGAAGAAAATATAGATGAATTAAAAACAAAGAAAACTTTGGTGATAGGAACTGGAGAAGTATCTACTCTTGTTGCAAAATCATTACAAAGAAGAGGCTATGCATTTGATGTTGCAAGTAGAACTCTTGGAAGATCACAAGCATTTTGTGAAACCATGGGAGGAAATCCAATTAAATTTGAAGAAGTGCTTTCAGGGTTTGACAATTACGATGTAATGTTTGTAGCAACAACGGCACCATATTTTCTTGTAACATTTGAAAGAATAACTGAAGCAATGAAAGACAAGAAAAATGGAATGATGATATTAGATTTATCAAATCCAAGAACAGTAGATGAAAAAGTAGCTACTATTGGAGGAGTCAAATTGATGAATCTAGATCAGATAGCTGAAATGGTAGAAAAGAACATGAACGCACGATTAAACAAGGTAAAAACCATTGAAAATATAATTAATGAGGAAGTATCTGTATTAGAAGCCTCAATGAAAAGACTAGACGCAGAACCACTTGTAAAAGACGTATTCAAGAACATAGATAGTCTAAGGACAAAAGAATTGCAAAAAGCACTTCAAATGCTTGATGAAAAGGATGAGAAAAAGATCAAAATTATTGACGAACTAACAAAGGCAGTCGTTGAAAGTATTGTTTCAACTCCAATGAACAATATCAGAAAGGCATCAGAGCAAGGCAAACCTGATGTTGTAGAGTTGGCAAGTAAACTGTTTGACTATAAAAAACAGAATCAGGCAGACTAGGATTATATTTTACCAATAGAGAATTGTAACATGTCATTTCCTTCAAGACGTCTTCGTAGATTAAGGATATCAGAAAAAATGAGAGAATTAGTTCAACAGACAACACTTTCACCAAAGGATTTCATTTGCCCAGTATTTGTTCAAGAAGATCTAAAAACTAGAGTTAAAGTTGAATCAATGTCAGAAATTGAAAGACTTCCATTGGATGACGTAAATGATGAGATAGGCACCATTAGTGATTTAGGAATACCTGCAATCATGTTATTTGGAATTCCAACTCAAAAAGATGACACAGGATCTTCAGCATTTGATGATAACGGAATTGTACAAAAGGCAATATCGCAGATAAGAGAAAATTTTGGAGACAAGATGGTAATTATGGCAGATGTTTGTCTTTGCCAATACACATCTACAGGACATTGTGGAATTATTCAAGGAAATAAAATTGACAATGATACTAGTCTTGATACGCTTTCAAAGATTGCTGTTAGTCAAGCTAAAGCAGGAGTAGATACAGTTTCTCCGTCTGCAATGATGGATGGACAAGTTGCTACAATTAGAAAAGCACTTGATGAGCAAGGATTCACAGATGTTTCCATAATGTCGCATTCAGCCAAGCATCGTTCAAACTTTTATGCACCATTTAGAGATGCAGCAGAATGTGCACCAAAGTTTGGAGACAGGAAGACATACCAGGTTCCATATACTAATGCTAGAGAAGCAATGATGGAAGTTGAAGCAGACATTAACGAAGGAGTAGATATTGTAATGATAAAACCAGCATTATCTTATTTAGATTTAATTGCAGACACTAGACGAAGATTTAACATTCCTATTGCAGCATACAGCGTTTCTGGAGAATATGCATTGGTAAAAGCTGCTGCACAACAAGGACATGTAAATGAAAAAGACATTACAGAAGAAATTCTCTACTCAATCAAAAGGGCAGGAGCTGACATGATAGTAACATATTTTGCAAAATCAGCAGCTAAATTTCTTCAGGAATCATGAGAAACGACGAACGTTTTGAGATAGAAAAGGCATTTGATTTATTGCCGCATGTTGTAGGCGCAAGTTGGGCAGCAGTCTGGTTTAGAATGAAAGGAATCAAAAAACCAACTAGAGAAGAGTTTAGAGAAAAAACAATTGAATATTTCAAATTAATGGAATCAGTATTTGATTCTTATCCTAAAGATGAAGAATTTACAGCCATCATCAAGTATATTGACATTAGAAAAAATGATGAATATGAGAAAATAAAATCAGGAGAAAACAAAGAGATTGAAAAACGATATGACAGATACGTCGATTATGGTTAAAGTTCCTGTTTTAGTTGTTTTAGATATTCTCTTAGTATTCTAGTTCTTTTCTTTGCTTCAGATTTTCCAGATTTTGTGTTCATTAATGATTCAAGTTTGAGCAATTTTTGAAAGAAATGATCCATGGTCCAAGTTTTGTCATCAGAAGTTCTTTTTTTACAAAATGGATCATCTAAATTGTAAAATGGACGTTTCATAGAACCTCCTGTTGCAAATACTCTTGCAATCCCTATTGCACCCAACGCATCTAATCTATCTGCATCTTGGAGTATTTTTCCCTCGATAGTTTTGGGAGTTTTATTTTGGGAAAAACTATGATCACGAATTGCATCTGAAATAATTGTAATTTCCTCTTGAGAAAAATCGTATTTTTTTAGTATCTGTTTTGATTTATTTGCACTTTCTATTGAAGATATTTTGGAACGTTTGTCAGATTTCTGATAGGATATTATATCATGCAATAATACAGCGCTTAGAACTAGTTTTTCATTTGCCTTTTCTTTATCACAGATTTTTTTTGCATTTTTATACACCCTCATAATGTGGTTAAAATCATGAGCAGGATCATTTTTCATTTTTGTTTTTATTTCATTTTTGAGAGAATCAAGGACTTGCATTTAGAATCTCCATATTTTGGGTTTGACAAATTTTAATTTTTTCTGAGTAATTAAAACAGTCCAGTTTATAGATGCAAAAAGAATGATCATCCCAATTCCAGCACCATCAATTAATAAAATACCAGTAAAGCGATCTTCAAAGATTTCCAAAAATGGTGTCAAAACTGCGTTTCCAAAATATATCATAATAACATAAGAAAAAACTCTTCCAAACCAAAAGCCCACATAGATTCCAACACTCTTAGCGCGCATTAGACCATAGGTAATAAACAACATATTACTTGGCAGAGGAGTTGCTGCAAACAGAAAGGATGCTACGATGTAACCATATTTTTTATGATTAAGATAGTCGCCAATTATGTCAAGATTAGATTTTTGCTCGTCTGCAACAAACCTTCTAAATAATCCACTAATCTTTTTGAGAAAATATCTTCCAACAGTAGCCCCAGTTGCACCAACCATAGCTAAAACAATGACATTCAAGCTTGGATCAAGAAGATAAAACGATGTCAAAATAATCCAGCTTGGAGGCATTAAAATTGGTGCCACATTTATCCCAAGTAACACTAGAAAAATTCCAAAATACGAAAATTCTCCAAAAATTTCAAAAATATCTGCCATCTTTCTAAGATTCTGATACATTTTTTGTTTCTAAACCCTTGGGTTTTGATTTAGTCAGAAAGAAATTCTACAATGATCTAAAAAATTAGAAAAATTACATGTTTTTCAAAACAATGATCATGTTTTGCAATATTTAGGATCAATTATGCAATATCTTTATAAGCAAATTGTGCTTATATTTATACATGTCCGAAGTTGTTTGGAAGTGTTTTAGGTGCAATCTATCTTTCAAGGACGAGGATGTAGCTGAAATGCATAAACAGATTTCAAATCATTCGGTTTCAAAAGAAAAGGCATTAGTTGCTTAATTTCAAAATTGTACTTTATTATAGATTAGTGCAGAGGGTGGGATTTGAACCCACGAACTCCTAAGAGAAGGGATTTCCTATTTTGAGGATCTTGAGTCCCTCTCGGTTGACCGGGCTTCGATACCTCTGCAATGAGATTGAATAATGTCCAATATTTTTCGATTACTATTATGAAAAGTTTGAAAAAATGATCTAGTGTTTTTTGACAAAGCTTATAATTGTGCAAATTTGATTCAAGATTACATGACAGAGTTTATACCAATTTCACAAGTAAAAAAAATGCGAAGTGGAATTAACACAAAAGCCGAAGTGAAAAGCAAAGGAGATCCAAGAACTGTAAATCTCAAGAGTGGCGGAACAGTTGATGTCTGCGATGCAATTATAGCTGATGGTGAAACTGAAGATGATCAAATGAAACTGACATTGTGGGGGGACGACATTAAAGCAGTAAATATTGGAGATGTTGTTGTAATTACAAATGGTTATACCAATGAATTCAAAGGAGAAGTCTCCTTAACAAAAGGTAAATTTGGTCAAATGGAAGTAAATCCTCAATAAATTTGAGTTTTACAGAATAAATTTTTCTTTCTATATTTTATAATCTAAAGATAATAATTATCGTCTAGATTTTTTTACAGCTTTCTTTTTAGATGGTATCTTTTTTGTAGCTTTTTTCTTTGTTACTTTTCTTTTTGGAGTAGATTTCTTTTTAGTTGGTTTCTTTTTTGTAGCTTTACGCTTTATTGTTTTTTTCTTTGGAGCTGCCCTCTTTTTAGATGGTATCTTTTTTGTAGCTTTTTTCTTTGTTACTTTTCTTTTTGCAGCTGCTCGTTTAGTTGCAGCTTTCCTAGCTGCGGCTTTTTTCGCAGCCTCACGTTTCTTTGCCAAGAATTCTTGGAATTTTGTGGATGCTTTTTCTAATGCTTTTTTAGCAGATTCCTCCGCTTTGGTTCGTCTCTCTAATTCTTTTACAAACTTTTGAGCAGCCTTGTGGCTAATAGTCATAGTTTCACGTAAGGATGGTTTTGATTGGGTTTGTTTTTGGATTTTTGAGGTGATTTTTGATTTGATGTCAGCATATTTTGAGGCATCTTCAGCAATCTTTTTTGCTGTTTTTTGTCTATTTTTGAGTTCAGAAATGAGTTCTTGAACATGTTCATTTAATGATCGTAATCTAGATTCGGCATTCTGTTTTTCCTCAGGATTTTCAGAAAATTCAATCTCCTGTTCGGTCTGTTCAATTGCTTCTTTTTCGCGGGATAATCGTTCCTCTGCTGCTGCAATCAATCTTCGGATACTTTCTAGTTGGGAATTTTTTCGTACGAGTACAGTAGAAACATCAGAGACATCTTCACGTTCAGATGCTATTTTTCTATCAATAGAATGAAGGCCAGATGAGGAACGTTTTTCAGCAGAATGAACTTCTTTGAATTGTTTTTCAGCTTTTTTCCTAAGCTTTGTTGCTTCCTGTTTCTTTTGACGTAGTTGAACTACCAGTTTTTCTAATGATGCCAACGATTCAATCAAATTAAAAGAGTCGATTAAGTTGTTAACATAATCAGGATTTGACTTACCAGTTAAGAAAATTAACTAATAATGATCGCTAAAATCATTTTTTAAAAAATATTAGTAAAGAAATTTCATTGAAATTATGGAATTTCATCCTAAAGATTTGCCAATTTCAAAGATTTATGAACTAAAAGATGAAAAGGATGCATCAAATGCAGTAGAAGACATGGTAAAGATCGGATTCAAAAACAGAAAAGAAGGAATTAAGGTTTTGATGCCAAAAGAATCAAAGCTCGCAAAAAGAATTGGATATACTGTTACAACTGGAGTAACATATGGGTTAAGACAAAAAAAGGAGATTAGAGATATTAGGTATTGGACATATCATCATGATGAAGATCATTATGCAATAGTTTTGATAAGCAATTCTGCTTTAGAAGAATTAGGTTTTTGATTTTTCAAAAATTTTGTAAAGTTTTGTTCTATTTGCCAAAACTCCAGCAAGCATTACACCAATAACGGCTCCACCAAGGACATCTATAGGATAGTGTTGCAAAACATAGAGCCTACTAAGTGAGACCATTATTGGGTAAAGAAATAACAAATATGCACCTCTAGGGAATCGTTCTGAAAGGGCATAGCCTAAGATTATTGCAAATATCATAGATCGTGCAGCATGGCCAGAAGGATATGATGCATTATAACTGCCTTCACAGAACAGGGCAAAAGTGTCTTTACTTACTGGAACTGGGAATGGAGCAGCTTCATATTCAAAATCAGGTCTTTCCCTATCAACTCCACATTTGATATATCCTGTAAGTAATGTGGAGAGAACAATTAAAATCATCAAAGTAATTCCTATTCTCCGAGTTTTTGGAATTAACAACATCAGAATTCCAAATCCCAACATCCACAAAACCTCACCACTTTCTGTGATGTATTGCATTATGATGTCAAGTGTCGGATTTCCAACACTTTCTGAGAAAAATGAAATAACGCTTTGATCAAAACTTTCAGTTACATTATAGTATACAAGAGCAGTAATAATCAGAAACAAGATTACTAGGAACACAAAAGAGCGGGACCTAATATCAAAAAGCCAATTTTGCAATTAATTAAACCTCAAGTTCGTATCTTTTAATTTTTGTCAGTAGATAAATTTTCAAAGTACAAATCATTGATTGGAAATTAGATTTGAGAAAATAATTCTGATCGGCTCAAAGAATTTAACCAAGTGCATAATAGAAAGGGCGTGAAGGTACTCACACTAGATGATTTTGACCTAAAAGGTAAGACAGTTTTTTTGAGAGTTGATATGAACTGTCCAATTGACCCAAAAACAATGGAGATTTCAGGAACAAAGAGGATTGAAGAAGCTACTGAAACTTTGAAGGCATTAAAAGATGCCAAGGTAGTTGTTGCATCACATCAAGGAAGAGTTGGAAACAAAGATTATACTGGAATGGATAAACACGCAAAAGTTCTCGAAGAATTAATGAATAAAAAAATAAAATATGTAGAAGACGTGATTGGAGAAGCTGCCCAAAACGCAATCAAAAATTTAGAAGATGGAGACATTTTACTTTTAGATAACCTTAGACTATGTGCTGAAGAAAATTATGAATTTTCACCTGAAAATGCCGCAAAAACAATAATGGTTAGTCGTTTATCCAAATTATTTGATCTTTGTGTGTTAGATTCATTTCCAAGTGCTCACAGATCTCATCCATCAATTGTTGGTTTTCCTCAAGTTTTACCTGCTTGTGCAGGAAGAATCGTAGAAAGAGAGGTCAGAAATCTTGACGAGATAATGACTGTTGCCAAAGCACCACATGTGATTGTTCTTGGAGGTTCAAAAGTAGCAGATAGACTTGAGGCAATCAAATTGTTGATTCAAAATGGCCGTGCAGATCATGTTCTATTAACAGGATTAATCGGTAATGTGTTTATGCGAGCACAGGCCAGAATCAAATCAGAACTTGGCATCAAAAGAGAAGACGAGATGGTAACAAAGGCTCATGTTTTGATTGGGGAATATCCAGATGTTTTTGCTACTCCAGTAGATATTGCCATTGACAAAGATGGAGAAAGAATAGAGATGGATGTAAGAGAGATGGGAAGAGGTGACAGAATTTATGATTTAGGTCCAAAGACGGTAGAATATTATTCAAAATTGATAGCAGGTGCTGGAACAGTGTTCATTAGTGGCCCTGCAGGATTTTTTGAAAAAGAGAATTTCAGTTATGGAACAAGACAGCTGCTCAATTCAGTTGCAAATTCAATGGCAACCACGATTGTTAGCGGAGGCCATTTAACAACTGCACTAAAACAACAAGGACTAGCGGATAAAATTAACCATATTAGTACTGCAGGAGGAGCTTTGGTGCTTTATCTTACTGGAGAAAAATTACCGATGATTAATGCACTTGAAGAAGCTGCAACAAAATACAAATCTAAATAGAAGATTTGCAGGAAGGGTTAGGACAAATTCGTTCTTCTGATTTTCCAAGATAGATATCTTGGTTACAAACATTACAGTGAAATTTTTCAACAGGATCAAAGAGCTTTAGCCATATTGTAGTGAAGTTCTGTGCTATGTTTCTTGTAAGACCAGAATCACAAAGTTCGTTGAAAAAAGACTCTGTGTCATCAATTATCCAAGAAGGATCGATATCACCATTTTCTTTCAGAATATCAAAAATTTCGTCATTTGAAAATCTGCCTTCAATATCATTAAATTTTTCAAAGATTATTTTTCTAATTTGAAGAGGAATTGGAGTTGTTGGAGTAAAATTACTCATATTAGTATAGATTTGCAGCCTCTTCTTTTAGTTTATCTACATCTTGAGTATCCTTTAGATGATTTCCAAGATATGTGTAAAGAGCAGATTTGAGTACTTTTAGAGAGAGCAAAGCACATTTTATTCGAACAGCTTGTAGATGTTCAAGACCTAATTCACTTAATACATCATTTTTCTCAATATTTCTAACATCATCAAGACTCTTGCCTTTTGCAATTTCAGTCAGGACAGATGAACATGCCATGCAAATTGCACAACCTCTTCCATGGAATTTGATATCTGTTACTTTGTTATCATCAATCTTCATATCAATGTCAATACTATCACCACATAATGGATTTGAATCATGAAATGTTACATCATGGTTTTCAATTTCTCCAAAGTTTGCAGGATTCCTTGAATAGTCAACAATCATCTCATGATAAATGTCTGCATTACTCATAATTTGAACACCTTTGCTACCTTATTTAATGAATTTACAAGAACATCAACATCTTCTTTAGTATTGTAAATGTAAAAGCTAGCCCTTGATGTTGCAGCAACATTTAGTCGTTCCATTAATACTTGTGCACAATGATGACCAGAACGAACAGCAATTCCTTCCTCATCAATAATTTGTGCAACATCATGTGGATGTACATCTGCAAAATTAAATGAGATAACACCACCACGTTTTGAGATATCTTTTGTTCCATAGATATGAAGGCCTTTAACTTTGGATAGTTTCTCAAGTGCATATTTTGTCAGTTCAACTTCATGTTCTCGCACATTATCCATTCCTATCTTTGCAAGATAATCAATTGCAGCCCCAAATCCTACAACATCAGCAATGTTAGGAGTTCCTGCTTCAAATTTGTAGGGCAAATCATTCCATGTCGTTTCGTATTTGTGAACTTCTCTAATCATGTCACCGCCTCCATGAAATGGACTCATAGTCTCTAAAACGGATTTTCTTACCCACAATATGCCAATTCCTGTAGGTCCTAGCATTTTATGGCCAGAAAATGCAAAAAAGTCACATCCTAATTTTTCAAGGTCAACTTTCATGTGAGGTACTGCTTGAGCACCATCAACTAGTGTTAGAACACCTGCTGCTTTACATTTTTCAATAATTTTTTCAGCATCAGTAATTGTTCCAAGAACATTTGACATTAGACTAAACGTTACAAGTTTGACTTTGCCTGTTGCTAGATATTTGTCAAGATCATCTAAGATTAATTCTCCATCATCATCCATTCCAATATATTCAATTTTGGCACCTTTCTCTTGTGTGAGAAGCTGCCATGGGACAATGTTGCTGTGATGCTCATATTCTGTAGTAACAATAATGTCTCCTTCTTTTATGTGAGGTCTACCCCATGCATATGCAACAAGATTAATTGCCTCAGTAGTTCCTCTAACAAAGATAATTTCTTGGCGATTTTTTATGTTTATGAAATTTGCAACTTTGTCTCGTGTTTCTTCATATGCTTCAGTTGCTTCTTCAGCTAGAGCATATACTGCTCTGTGAATGTTAGCATTATGATTTCTATAATAATCATTAATTGCATCGATTACTTGATTTGGTTTTTGTGTTGTTGATGCATTATCAAGATACACAAGAGGTTTGTTATCTCTAACAGTTCTTTCAAGTATTGGAAAATCTTTTCTTAAATTTTCAAAAGATGTTTGTGTACTTTGCATATCTTAAACCTCCACGTAAATTTCGTTGTCGTCTATTTTAACATTGTATACTTTGAGAGGTTCTTCTGCAGGAAGATTTTGTGGTTTGCCATTCTCCAAGTTGAAAACAGAAAGATGTAATGGACATCTCACACCTTCATCACTTAGGAATCCAGTAGAAAGATCTGCATCAGCATGAGTACATATAAGATCAGTAGCGTGAATTTTTCCCTTTAGATTTGCTAAAAGAATTTTTTTGTCATCATACGTAAATCCAAAAAGTTGGCCTTCTTTTACTTGCTCTAGGTTGCAAGCCTTAATCCATTCAGACAAAAAATTCACCTATACTTGTAGTGTTGTTCGATTTCTGCATCTTCGTTGTAACGTGTCTCTTCAACCTCAACGAATTTAGCCAATTCTTCATCAGTATTGATAGTCAATTCACGATTTTCCCATTTAGACTCTATAAGATAAGCAATCCATGCTCTAACTTGGAAAGACATTTTTCTTGAAAGAGGTTCCAAGAATCCTTCAACAATTGTTCTTTCAGCTTCTTCATGGCTAAGACATCGAGTTTTCAAATAGAATATTTGTTCTTCATCAATTTGTGCAACAGATGCAGAATGAGTAGCTTTGACATCATTTGTAAAGATCTCCAATCCAGGAATTGCATCAGACTTTGCGTCTTTGTCTAGAAGTATTGAACGACCAGACAAAAATGAATTTGATTTTGCTGCATTTTCTTTGATCCTAATCATTCCTTTGAAGAGGGATTTTGATTTGTTTCTAAGGATAGATTTTTCGACAACTCTTCCTTCAGTAGATGGACTTTTATGGTTCACATTGGTTTGAATATCAAATGATTGGTCATTATTTCCAAAAATTACTTCAGAATCATTAGAAGATGAACCAGACCCATTAAGGAAATAATCAATCTTGTATCTTGATAACATAGAACCAAACAATCCTGAATACCAATTTACTTTGGCATCTTTTGCCAAGTATGTTTGTCTTGTTGAAAAGTTTACAGCGTGTTGGTCCATCATTTGTAAGGTGGTAACATCTAACTGCGCATTTGGAGCAAGGTTTGTGTGTAATAATTCAAGATATGCTTGTTGTACATCTGTTTTTGGAGAATACAATTCTTGAACAACTGTAGCCTTGCTACTTTCATCTACAAAGATAACATTTCTAGAGATTGTAGAAAGTCCATCTTCAGAAAGACA
>JBHHZR010000022.1:0-24293 GCA_046758125.1 Candidatus Nitrosopumilus sp.
CTCTACATAATTTGTGATGAAATTTATGATCAAATTATTTTTGATGAAAAATTTGTAGGAATTGGCAAAGTTGCAAAAGATTCACCAGTAATTGTTCTAAATGGATTCTCCAAAGTTCATCTAATGTCTGGTTGGAGAATAGGCTACATTGCATTTAATGAATCACCACAACTAGACGATATTAGAGAGAATCTTCCAAAACTAGCAAGAGTGAGAATTGCAACTAGTCTTCCTGTACAACATGCAGCAATAGAATCTCTTCGTGGCCCACAAGATTACATTAGCAACTTTGTTTCTGAAGTCAAAAAACGCAGAGATTTGGTTGTAAAGCGTCTCAATGAGATGCCAGGACTTTCTTGTCCAAACCCAAAGGGTGCATTTTATGCATTTCCAAAGATTGAAGACAACAGATTTGGAACTGATGAAGAGTTTGTTATAAAACTACTAGAAACTAAAGGTGTGCTTACTGTTCATGGTTCTGGATTTGGAAAACAATATGGAAGTGGACATTTTAGACTAGTTTTTCTACCAAGTTTAGAAGTATTAGATTCAGCAATGAACAAAATAGAAGATTTTGTCCGTCAGTAACTCCAAACTGAAAACTTTGCAGGAATTATTTGTATAATACAGTCAGTTTCATCAAGTAATTCTTTTGCAGATTTGTTCTCAAGTGTTTTAAAGTATCTTAAAAGAATCTTTTTTGCAATTGTTTGTACTTTGGTTTCTTCTAAAATTAGGTTAGCTTCTCCTTGTCCCATTACTCCATAGATATATGGTGCATTAATTCCTGTATCTACACAAAATGAGACATGTCTGTTTTTTTTTGCATTTTTTGCCTTTTGAGTTTTAGTGTTTGTTCCTATGTAGATCTTTTTTTCACTATACAGATACCAGACCGGCGCAATATGTGGAGTCTTGTTTTTGTCTATGGTTGCAAGCCGCAATACTTTTTGTGATTTTAGAAATTCATCTCTTTTGCTCATGTTTTCTAAATCCTAACGCTATCATAAAAATCCCAAAGCCCAACATTGCTACTGAAACTTTTTCATTTGTAATCTCTCCATTAAACAAAAATTCTTCAACAAACTCTGATCCCCAGATTATTAATTGTCTTACTAGAACTATTCCTGCCATTACACAAAAAAGAACACCAATTGCAGTAAACCAATTTCTGCCCCGCCTATAGTACTCGTGACTCATAAAAATACAGACTTAGATAATTTTGATGCCAGGATTTTTTATCTTATTTTTTATCATTGCATTTAGCAAAAGTGGAGTTGACATCTCTGCAAAATAAGATAATTCTATTGGACCCAAGTAAATTGGTCTTAATCCTCTAATTTCATTGATCAATCCATTAACCAATTGAACTGATGCTTGATCATCTCCACATACAAAGATATCATAATCAAGCTCTAATGTTGGATTGACAAGTTTCTTTTCAGAAATAACATGAAAAGCTGAAACAAGTTTTGATTTATCTTTCATGTGGTTTGATACAAGTTGATATGAAAATGGTTTGTTTTCTTTAATTGCTACGCATTCAAATCCAACATCAGTTTTAGTCATTGGAACAATTGGTGATACAACAACACAACTATCTTTAATTTCTGGTAAGATTCCAGAACATGTTGAATCAATATTCTCATATGGAATTGATAAAATCAAAACATCGCTTTCTTTTGCAACTGAAAGATTATCATTTCCAGAAATTGTTCCATTTATTTCTCCAAATGCTTCTTTTGCAAGATTTGTGTATTCAGCTGCAGAGTTTGCTGCTCTTGCAGCATCTCTAGAGCCAACAATTACATCATGATTTTTTGACCATCTTAAAGCAAAACCTTTGCCCATTCCACCAGTTCCACCAATAATTCCTACTTTCATGATTATTCATCTGATAATGTTATTATTATCTCTATTTGAATTTGAATCAAGTTGGGGCAAATAATTTTTCTAAGACATGGTCAAGCAATAAACAATACTCGGCGAATTTTAGCTGGAAGAACAGAAGGTATTCCATTAACTGATACTGGAAAAAAACAAGCCAAACATACTGCTGAGTTACTTGAACACATGAATATTTCTGCAATTTATTCTAGTCCAATAGAGAGAGCAAAACATACTGCAGAAATTGTTGGAAAGCATAACTCCATTGACGTTACAATTGATGATCGCTTAATTGAGCTTGATATGGGAAAATTTACTGGTATGCCATATGATGAAATTTTTAACAACCACGGTAATGTCTTTCTGAAATTCTACAATGGTGAGCTTGAGATTGCTCATCAAGGAGTAGAGACTTTTTCAGATGTTAAAAAAAGAATACTTGGAATAGTTGATCACGTAATTGAAAAACACCCTGATGAAAATGTCGTACTTGTAACTCATATGGATCCAATCAAAGCAATGCTTTCAAGCATAGTTGACATGTCTGCTACAAATCTTTATGAGTTAATTATAGCAAATGCATCTTTAAACCTCTTTAGAGAAAAGGATCGAAAGATTTCACTTTCAGGACTTAATGTAATGCATCCATCTCGTTTCGATCAAGGTTGGTAGCTAATAATCTTGAAAACCCTTAAATAGAAATCATAGGTCACGACAGTCATTCGCTATGAAGAGTGTGGTCGGGTTATTCTTTGTATTGGCAGTTTTAGTAATTATCCCAGCTTTCGAGTCTGCATTTGCTGCCGGTGATGAACCAGGACAATATACTGACCGTAGAGTGTTAATTTGGAATTTATTCTTCAAAATGATGTCAATTGCCTTTGTTGTTGGTGCAGTAGTATCTGGAACCATTATTTGGCAAGTCTGGAGATTTAGAGAATCACACCCAAAAGCACAACCAACTCCGTATGAAGGAAAGGAGTGGTAGACTTGACACACTCTAACTGGCCTGAATGGATTTATGTTGGTGTTGTAATTGCATTGATGTTCTGGGTAGGATCAGAAGCTTGGAATGTTGAAAGACTTGTAGACCATGTTCCTGAAGATGCTGAAACAATCAAAGTAACTGGACAACAATGGTTCTGGTCCTTTGAACATGAAGATGGAACAAAAGAAATTGGTGAACTACATGTAGAAGCTGGCAAGGCTTACAGATTTGAGGTAACGTCCAAAGACGTTAATCATTCCTTTAACATTCATGATTATGTTGTATTGATGGACGCAGTTCCAGGCAGAGTTAATACTGTTTGGTTTGCTCCAACTGAACCAGGAGAACATGATATTCAATGCAGAGAATACTGTGGATTAATTCATTATAACATGCGAGGAAAATTATATGTGGAGGAACCATCATCTTGACAACGCTTTTATCACAACTAGTTTTTGTCTCAACGGAGGAGATTAACTAATGGTTCTAGAATTACAAAAGCCACGACCAATTTGGCAAATAATGTTCTCAACCCATCATACTGATGTTGGTTTACTTTATCTAATTACTTCAATAGCATTCTTGTTTATGGGCGGTGCACTAGCACTAATCATTAGAGCAGAGTTATTCTTGCCAGGTTCACAAATCATTGCTGATTCAATGACCTTTAACAGAATCTTTACTGTTCATGGTACAACGTTAATCTTTTTGTTCATCTTGCCATTTGCATCTTCAGTCGGTAACTACTTTGTTCCAATTATGGTAAGATACAAAGATATGGCATATCCAAAACTTAACGCACTAGCATTTTGGATGATTCCACCTGGTGGTGCATTAATCTGGTTGGGCTTTGCCGACTTTACGTGGTATGCAAATCCACCTTACTCAATTATCAGTGCACCAGGTCCAGCAGCAGATATGTGGATTTTTGGACTAAAGATTTTGGGTATTTCATCAGTTCTTGGTGCCATCAACTTTATTGTTACAATTCTCAAATGTAAACACCCAGACATGTCAATTGGGCAAGTACCACTGTTGGCTTGGTCATTTTTGTCATCATCTTTGATTATTCTTGTTGCAATCCCAACATTTGCAGCAGCACTTTTGATGCTTCTAACTGATAGACTAGGCGTATCTGGATTCTTCAATCCAGCAATGGGTGGAGATCCGATTGCATATGCACACTTGTTCTGGTTTACATTCCATCCCGAAGTATACGTACTTGTAATTCCAGCAATTGGTATGATGTATGAAATTATTCCAAGATTCTCAAGAAAACCAATTCATAGCTATAACTCTGGTATCTTTGCATTTGTTTTGTTGTCAATTGTTGGTTTCTCATCATGGGCACACCACATGTACGCAACTGGAATGTCCTTTACTGAAAAAACAGTCTTTATGGTAGGAACTCTTGCAGCAGTCCCAGCATCAGCACTACATGTCTTTAACTTTATTGCAACAATGTGGAATGGCAGAATTAAATTCTTAACACCAATGATGTGGGCAGTTGGAGGAATTGCATTATTCTTCTCCGCAGGTGCAGGTGGAGTTGCAAATGCCGCTATGCCATTAGATTTTCAGACACATGACTCTTACTGGGTAGTAGGTCACTTCCATCTCTTTGTGATGGGTACTATTGCATTTGGTTCATTTGGTTTTCTTTACTACATGTATCCATATGTTACAGGAAGAATGTACAATGAAACAATGGGCAAGATTCACTTTATTATGTCCTTTATAGGAACAGTATTGGTATTCTTTACACAACACGTCCTTGGCTTGTATGGAATGCCAAGAAGAATTTTCGATTACCCTCCAATTCCAGAATGGATTGCTATGAACCAAATTGCATCAATAGGTGCAATGATTATTGGTGTCAGCATGGCAATCTTCCTAGCTAACATAATCTATAGCGCAGGAAAAGGAAAACCAGCAGATACTGACGACCCATTTGGTGTGGGCGGACATTATTACTATCCATTTGAGGCAAAGAACCCCCACCACTAGGAGAGAGATGAAATGAGTCAAGATAGTCAAGCAATTTACAGAACAACTTCAGCTAGAACTGGAAAGATGATGGCAATAATGTTAGGCATTTGCATTGTTGGTGGAGTGATATTCTTTTCAATGTGGGACTATTGGATTTCGACTCCTGCTCCAGTTGTAGCAATGATGGCAGGAGAAGCAGAGAGTGCAGCACCAGCTGCTGCAACTGGCAAGACCATTACACAAGATCTTCAATTCATTGAATCATCAGACTTTAGAACATTGGCATTTAATGCATTACCAGGAGAAGATGGACATAATCCAGAAATTCACATGAATGTTGGTGACAAAGTTGTCTTTAATGTTGAAAATGATGGAAAATCATTTCATGCATTTGGTGTCACAAAAGCTGAGGAAGGCTTTACTGGAATAATTACAGGAAGTGAAATTGGTGCAGCATCAAACCCATTAAAACCAGGAGAAGGTGGAACATCTGAATTTATTGCAGGTGAAGAAGGTACTTACTATTACATCTGTACTGTTCCAGGGCATAGAGAACAAGGAATGGTTGGAAAAATTGTTGTTGGTCCATCACAAGGTGGTGGTTCTTCAGTGGCAGCAGCTCCTACTGGTGTACATCATGATTTTAGTGTTGATTTTGTAGAATCATCAGACTTTAGGACATTGGCATTTAATGCATTACCGGGCGAAGATGGACATAATCCCGAATTCCATGTAAACTCTGGCGATGAAGTTACATTCACAGCTACCAATGATGGAAAATCATTTCATGCCTTTGGTATAGTTTCAAATCCAGAAAATCCTAATTCTGTTTTATGGAATTCTGCAATTGCAGCAGCATCAAATCCTCTAAAACCAGGTGAGAGCGGAAGTGTTACTTTTACTGCTGGTGCCCCTGGTACTTACTATTACATCTGTACTGTTCCTGGACATGCATTACAAGGCATGCAAGGCAGCTTCATAGTAGAATAGTTTTGGCAATACAGTATCTTGCATTAGCAACAATGATCGTCTTGTATTCTCTGATGTTTGTTGGAGGTTATGTCTCCGCAGCTGGTCTTGGATTAACTTGTCCTGAATGGCCATTATGTCCAGATGGAGTTATGCCTTCTGAGGAGTATCTTATAGAATGGACTCATAGATTGGTAGCAGCTACTACTGGAACTTTGGTAACTGCAACTATGGTTGCATGTCTCATAAACAAGAGATCAGACTTGAAGATAAAAATTACAAGCTCACTTGCAACTGCCCTAGTAATTACTCAAATCACACTTGGCGCCTTGGTCATTGATATGAAACTGCATGCAGTTTTAGTAGCTATTCACTTGGGAATTGGAATATGGTTATTCTCAATGGTATTATTGACAACCTTGTTTGCATTTAGAATCTCTAAAATTCCAATAGAATCTAGGGTTTAGATTTTCTGAAAACTTTTGGCTAGGCAAATATAGATTACAACTCCTGTAAGACTTGAAGCACCTACTTGAACTCTGAATCCAGCTTCAAATTGCTCAACATAATTAAACATTGAATGAGCATATGCAATATCAATTATTGATATGAATAAAACTAGCAAAATAATGATCAAAAAATGATCGCTTTTTAATCATTTAGAAATCTGTGAAATTTAATGAATATATTGTAAATCGATTTCGTTACGGAAATCTTCAAAACCTTTAAATCCTTATCGGCAAAACCTGAATCGTTGACCCTCGTTACAAAATCAATCGATATTAAAACACCTGTAGAGAGTGTCTTTACCTATTTTGCAAGACCAGAACACGTTTCTGACCAAATCAAGACTGATGCTGTAGGTATGACAGTCGTTCCTATGGATATTAAGGAAGGAATGGGTGTAGGTACAACCTTTAGAATTATCGGTGACTTTAGCGGCAAACGTCTAGAGTGGGATTGTGAGACAATTGAATTTGTTAGAAATGAAAAGATCACAGCAAAACAGATTGAAGGTCCTTTCAAGAGATGGCAAATCTCAAATGAATTCAAGTCACTAGGTGATAATCTCACTAGAGTAACCATGACAGTAGATTATGATATGCCATTTGGTCCTCTTGGAACAATTTTGGATAAAGCAAAATTCGCAAAATCTGCTGAGAGAGGAATGGAAACAGCACTTTACAATGTTCGAGGTTTACTTGAAGGAAATGGTTCAATTCCTGTATACATCACACTAGATGCATACCAAAAACTTCTTGCCGAAAAGAAAAAGATGAATGATGTTCCAGTTTCAACTGCACTTACAGCAATAATTGAAAAGTACAATGAAATTGAAGCAACACCACAAAACTAAATTTTCCTTTATTTTACAATCTCAAGATTAATAACAACTCTGAGCTTAATCATTTTGGTGGGTCTATGGCGCAGCCAGGTAGCGCACAGGACTCTTAATCCTGCTGTCGTGGGTTCGAATCCCTCTAGACCCGCTTTTTAAAATTTTTGTAAAAATTATTTTTCTAAACTAATCTCAGTATATTTTTTTGCAAGTTCAAGTAACTCATCTACTCCCAATGGTTTTGATATAACCTTGATCAATCCTTGTTTGATTGCTTCTTTACTCTTTGGTTCAAACTCTGAAAACCCTGTAACAATTACAACATTGGCATTTTTTTCAATCTCTTTAATTTGGTTGAATGCATCATATCCATCAAGTATTGGCATATCTCCATCCATTATTACTAGAGATGGATTTGTTTGCTTGAATTTCTCAACTCCTTCTTCTCCATTGAATGCAACTTGAACATCATATTCTTGCAATTCTAGAATTTCTCTGTAAATTCCAACTAAATCTACATCGTCTTCAACTATTAGAATGGTCCTTCCCATGCCCATGATAATAACATCATCATACTTTACTATTAAAGAACCAGTCAGTATTAATTATTACATATTGTTAATTAACTATCATTTTTTTTAACATGTTTTGAGGCTAAATGAAGTTTTTATCATTTAAAACGTATATCTTTCTAGACCTGAAAAAAAGTATAATGTTGCGAGGTTTAGAATTTGAGTGAACATGATTTGAAAAATCCTGCAATAATGAATAAACAACTTGTGATTACTTTGATTTCTGTTTTAATTGCATTTACTATATTATACCAATTAAGACCAATTCTTGATGATTATCAATTTTCCTTTATCTCATTTCCTATGTTCCTTATTGTTCCAGGTGTTTTGACTGCCTATGCTGGAATTTTAACAGTAAAATTATTCAGACAAAAACATCCCCAAACAAAAGCATTTCTCTTTTTTACCATAGGTGCAGCATGTTGGTTCACTGCTGAACAAATTTGGCAAGCATATGATACTTTTTTGGATGGCAGTCCATTTCCATCTGAAGCTGACATCTTTTATCTTGCAGCATATCCATTTATGATTGCGTTTCTGTTCTATTCTTTAAAACCTATACAAAAATTAATTCGAAGAAATATTTGGTTATTTGCTATTGGATTATCTTTCTCTTTTCTAGTTCCCTCTTTTTCTGCCGCATATTCAGATATTGACGGAGAAAATCTCCTTGCAGAATCTATTGCACTTGCATATCCAATATTGTCATCGTTCCAACTAATTCCAGCAATTATAGGAATTATGTTCCTTTCCAAGAAAGGTGCAAACATAACATGGATGTTAATTTTGTTTGGATTTATAATATACATTCTTGCAGATACCTTTTTCCTCTTTGCAGAACTTGATGGAACTTACTACGATGGGCATCCTTCTGATTTAATGTATATTTACAGTTATGTGTTGTTTATTTTTGCAATCCATACTCGTTTAAAAATTTCAAATATACCCACTTCAAAAGAAATTACTATGTTCTTTTCTGAAAATATAAAATTTGAAACTATTAGTAAATTTGGAATTCCGCTCACAGTAGCTATTGTTTGTATGATTATACTCATTTCTTTATTTAATTCAGTTGTTCTTCATCCCGAAGAACAACTCTCAATCCAAAATATTATGCTTGGAATTGTTGCAATGTTAGCAGTTTTTGGTGTTATAGTAATTACAATTAACAAGAATCTTTCACGTTTAGTTAACATGAGAACTGAAGAATTAATTAAACAAAGAGATAATCTTGAAAATCTTGTAGAAGAAAAAACACACGAATTACTAAAATCAGAACGATTATCTGCAATCGGAGAATTATCTGGACGTCTTGCACATGATCTGAGAAATCCATTATCTGTTATCAAAATGTCTGTAGATTTGATAAAACAAACTCCTGCAGATTACAAAATTGCTAATCCTACAATTACTAAGCGAATTGAACTGATAGAAAAGAGTGTTGAAAGAATCTCTCATCAAGTTGACGATGTTTTGGGATACGTAAGAAACTCTCCATTAAAACTATCTAACGTTTCTTTACATCAAGTTGTTGTTAACTCTCTAGAGAAAATTAATGTTCCAAAGGATATCACGGTAGATGTTTCTAATTCAGATCTGAAAATTGATTGTGATCCATTGAAACTTGATGCTGTTTTCATTAATCTTTTAGTAAATTCAATTCAGGCATTGCCAGAAGGTGGAAAAATTAATGTTAATATCTATGACAAGGGTGATTTAGCAATTTTAGAATTTATCGATTCTGGTCAAGGAATTCAAGACAATGAACTCCAAAAAGTGTTTGAACCTCTATTTACAACTAAACAGAAAGGTACTGGTCTCGGTTTAGCAAGCTGTAAAAATATTATAGAACAACACCATGGTGAGATTTCTGTAAAAAATAACCCTACTACATTTACTATCGAAATCCCCAAAAAACTTATGGTTTCAATTCCACACACTTCCAAAAAATAGAATTTAGAGTTTTCTTAATAAAATAAATCTAGATTTATCAGGATCTATCTCTTCATGCATATCCACATTACTTATGATTTTTACTTTGTAATCAATCCATCTTTTGTACATATTGCGAAACTTGTGACGTTCATCAATCTGTTTTTCTGTCTCTTCAAATTTTTCACAATTCATGATATATTTTCCTGCAACTCTGTACATTTCAGAAATTCCTTTTTCTAATATATGATCATCTAAATAATTCAATAATCCATGAGTAAAAACAAAATCTATTGAAGAATCCTCAAATGGTAAATCAATAATGGAACTTTTCTTAAAGTTAGCAATAGGGAGTTTTTCTTTTGCAATCTTTAGTGCATTATCATTAAGATCAATTCCATGAATCTGAAATGTTTCCGGAAATAGTCTTAAATCAATTCCAGTACTGCATCCAATCTCAAGAACACTATTGCATCGCAAAGAAATAGCTAAATCTCTAGTAAATTTTGCAAATTCTTCATTATATCTTTCTTCATTTTCTTGTGCAAATTTATCCCAAAATTCTTTTTCGTAATTCATTAGAATTTTTTAAACTTAGCTGTATTTGATATTAATTGTCTAATGCTGGCATTTGCATGGAATGAGTTTAGTATCAAAAGTACAATCCTCTGGACCATCTGACTTTCCTTGTGTTGGAATCTCTTTCATACAATCTTCATGGCGACCTTTTCTACAAAACCAACAGATTTCCTGACTATATCCTGTTGCACAAGAATCCATAATTCATACTCTATTCTGTGGGTAAAAAACTTCTTGGAAAATCAGATAAATGTCAACCATGGCAAGAACCTCTCATCTTTTCCTAAAGCTGCATCAGAAAATGATTTTTGTAACGCTCGTGTAATATTTCCCATCTTGCCACTTCCAATCTTTACTTTATCAATCTGTGTAACTGATTTTACTTCAGCTGCTGTACCTGTCATGAAAATTTCATCAGCTGTATAAAGATCATCTCTTTCTAGATCTCGTTCTATTACAAAGCCACCATTTTCTTCAATAATCTGAATTACACTATCTCTTGTAATTCCCTCTAATCCTCCTGCAGAAAGTGGAGGAGTTGAAATGACATCATCTTTTACAATAAAGATATTTTCAGCACTTCCTTCTGCAATATTTCCATGCGAATTTAACATAATTGCTTCGTCATATCCATTCTCTAATGCTTCAACTCGTGCAAGTGCTGCATTTGAATAATTTGCAGCAGCTTTTGCTTGCATTGGTTGGCATCTCGAATCAATTTTTGTCCAACTTGATACTTTACACTTAGCTCCTGAGAATTTACCTGCTTTTGATTCTCCCATCTTCCATTCCCAACATGCAATAGAAACATCTACTTTATTTTGAGTAGGTGTTAATCCCATCGTTCCATAACCATAGTATGCTAATGGTCTAATGTAGCATTCCTTGAGTCTGCTAGCCTTTACAGTTTTTACTATAGCATCAGAAATTTGTTTTTTTGAGAACTGCATCTTCATTGAATATAATTTTGCAGATTTGAAGAATCTGTCAATATGTTCTGGCAGTCTAAAGATTGCAGAACCCTTTGGCGTGCTATAACATCTAATTCCCTCAAAGATTGATGTTGAATAATGCAATGCATGAGTAAGTACATGAACTTTGGCATCTTTGAATGGAACTAACTTCCCATTCATCCATATCTTGCCAGTCTCCTTCATAGGAGAGAGAAAAAACTATGCTAATTTAAAGAATTATTTTTTGATGCACTTTTGTCTAATTAGAAACTACATATCAGGTAAACTCTCTATGATGTTATGGAATGGACCTTAGGATATGCAGCAATTGCTCTTCTTATCATAGGCTTAGTTGGTCAGGGATTTGAAATGAGAAAGATTCGTTTGACTACATATTCTGATGAGGCATTAGGCTCACCAAAAATTTTCACTAGCAAAAAAAACTTCAAGTGGTATGCAATTATTGGAATTGGAATAATTCTTTGGTACGCAGGTGAGCGTATGTAAAATGATCTATATAGATCAGCTCTAAATACTAGAAATTATGAATTAAAGTATCGCGTGTTTTGGGTAACGCCGGACTAAATCTAGATAACGGTCCAAGAACAAACCCATGATGGCGCTACAGGTGAAAACCCGTAACGCCACTCTTTTACTAAATAAAATTAATTTCTGAAATCTCTTGATGTATTGCACTGATTGCTTTTTTGATATTGTCATCTGCATCTTCTACCACAATAATTATTCGTGAAGTTTCTTCTTGTGCATCCATATTCAAAATGTTTAATCCTGATTCACCAATCTTTGCACTAGTTCTTGAAGCAACTTGTTGAACCCTCCACATTTCATCACCGATTAATGTGATCACTCCTCTGTTATACTTGATTGTTGCAAGTGAATCAAATCCTAATAGATATTTTTCATTTCTTTTAACATAGTCGCCATCTAAGAACAATATCCTAGAAAACCCAATACCATCTTTTGTAAATGGAGATAAAATTACAAATTCACTATAACGCTTGTCTTTTTCTAGCGATGTTAATAATTTCTGAATGGAGTTTGTTTCAATTCTGAAAATTGCACAATTTTCTTTTCCCGTTACTATCTTAATTGGATGCTCCTTTTGCTCATCTAATCTTCTCTTTATAGTAGTAATTTTACTAGGGTTTCTCATATTTGTAACAGTAATTGGCATATCAACTCCATTTTCTACGATCTCTTTTATTGCAATAGGATCCAAAATTTTCATTCCAAACATTCCTGCGAGTCTTGCTTCATTGTATGATAATTGAATAACCTCCCTTAATCCAGATTCTACAATCTTCGGATCTGCAGAAACTACTGCACTGTCTTTCTCAAAGTCTATACTTGTTTCATATTTTTTATGAAATAATATTCCAATATCAGCAGCTGTTCTATCTGAACCCCCTCGTTCATACGTAGTTGTTACATTATCAACGGTCTTTCCAATAAATCCTCCAATAGTGACTACTTCATTTTTTTCTACTAATTTTGCAATTTTACCCATCTTTTCTCTGGATTCTGATGTGAGAAAATTTGTCGATTCTATATTGTTGTCTGTTATAATTGGCCAATCATCAAATCCTACCGCATCTGCCTTGATGCCATTGCTTCTAAGAATATGATTCATCACATGTGACATCAAGATCTCCCCCGCAAATCCTAGTGCTCTAGAACGTATCTCATCTGCAAATTCTTTGCTCTCAGCTGCATCATCAAGAGCCTTTTGTGCTTTTTCTAAGTGTGAATCAATTGTATTTTTACAATTTTCTTTATTTTCTAAATCTACCATCCCCAGAATTTTTTGATAAGTTGATTTTACAATATCTAAAGATGCCCCAGTTTGATTTTCTGCATTTCCTCCTTGTTCTAAAATAACATCAGTTAGAGAACGCTTTTTCCCGTTATCCATTGTTAATGGTGCTGAAAAAACAGCAATTACTTTGGAATTTTTTTTCAAATCATTAATTCGTTGAACAATCTCTGGAATTGAAACACCATCTATGCCTATTGCACTTCCACCAAATTTGGCAACAACTAACTTTGTCAATGTACCTTATCAAAATTCAATGGCTATCTATTAATCTTTGATGATTAATTAATCATTTTTCTAATAATTCTGGCTGCAATTTCTGCACCATCTGTATTTGTTTGCTTTCTATTTTCTTCTAGTCTCTCTAAAATTAATTCTTCAAGCCTATTAATATCGTCAAAAACAAATCCTTCTTTTTCTGCATTATCTTCTTGTTCAAAATGTCCCTTGATTGGAATGAATATTGCAGGTGTTCCATAAGCATTAGCTTCATCAATGGTTGACTTTCCAGCAAGTGAAATTAACAAATCTGCAGCAAAAATTAACTCATGTAAATTATCTACAAATACCAAATTTCTGACATTTTCAAATTTTTTGTTGACTGCTGGACCAGATACTAGAACAATCTCAACATCCTGATTAATCTTGGAGATTGCATCTAATGATTTTTCAATAAGAAACAATCCCGCATCTGTTCCCCCTATGGAGATAACTATGATCTTTTTTTCAAATGAAAATTTTTTCCGTAGTTCTTCTCTTGAAAAATTTGTTTGTCTAACTATTGGTCCTACTTTTTTAATATTATCATAACTCTCTCCATTTTCAGGCAGAATCACAATATCACACTTTTTGATAATCTCCTGCATTGATTTATTCATCTTTTTTTCAATAAATGATGCTAATCCTTTAGTGAAACGAGTCTCTAAAATATCTGTAATCAATACAGCTGGAATTTTCATTTCTTGTGCAACAGACAATGACGCAAAATCCTCATCGCTAATCACTAAATCTGGATTGTCTATTTGAAGAATCTTCTTTGAGATATTTTTACAATCTTTGTAATATTGATAATAATTCCACAACCATTTTGCTGGATTCTTGAGTGTTCCATTTTCAACAATAAATGAAGGTGGATTGTATACATCTTGTACATTTAGATCCATTTTTTTTAGAATTTTTGCAGCTCCACTTCCTGTTATGAATTTGGTTGATATGTTTTCAAAATTTTTTGTAATTGCTATGTCCCTAGTTACATGACCTAATCCAATTGGACTAGAAAAAAAATCAAAAACATTCATGAATTTCTTGTTTTTTTGTCAAATTTCTAGATTCTCACTTGTCTCAAAGTTTAAATGGATTTTAACAACGTTGGTTTCTGGGCTCATAGTCCAGGTCGGTTATGACGTCGCCCTTACACGGCGAAGATCCGGGGTTCAAATCCCCGTGGGCCCATTTACCATTTTGGGTACAAAATTTACTATATTTTACGCGTAACAAGAGATCTTTTTTCAATGAAGGTTCAAGCCTCTATAGAATTGAACCTAAATCAAACACCAAATGTCTTGGATTTCTTTTCACATTTCGGACACGTTAGTCCATTTATTTTAATCCCACACTTTCTACAATGCATATCAACCCCTACAACATCATGTGGAGATGTTTTAACTGCCTTGACAATCAAAATTATTGCAATTAGAACGCCTATTGCAATTCCTACTAGTACAAATACCATGTATAGTATTACATTGTAACAGTGATAAAGAGCTTTAACTTTCTATTTAGCCTTGTCACAAACAGAAAATGAAATTATAATTTACAAACAAGATGTACATAATCACTTTTCAGCTGTTGCCTCAAAATATCGAAACATAAGAACACTTGATACAGAACCCATCTTACATATTAAAAATCAGATAAATGGAAAACCCAAAATCAATATGGCAGATATTGGTTGCGGTGATGGACGATATTCTATAGAGTTTTTGAAACAATTTGAAGACAAATGTTATTTGTACTGTGTAGATTACAACGAAAACATGCTAAAATCATTAGAGAGTTATCTTGTAGAACAAAACACAACAAACTTTTGTGTAAGGCAGGGAGATGCAAATCGACTTCCACTAGAAAATGATTCAATGGACTGTATTGTTACATTTAATGCAATACATCACTTTGACGTTCCAAAGTTTTTGTCTGAATCGCTAAGATCACTTAATGATGACGGACATCTCTTTATCTACACTAGACTAAGAAATCAGAATTTCAGGAGCATTTGGGGAGAACACTTTCCACTATTTGCAGAGATGGAGGATCGTTTGTATGAAATAGATGAATTAAAACAACACGTCCAAGAAGCAGACATGACTATCCATTCTGCCAAAGTGTTTGAATATCCCAGAACTTCTAGTCTAGATAGGCTCGTTCACCAATCTCAAAACAATCACTATTCCACCTTTGCCTTGTACGATAAAGAAACCTTTGATGAATCTCTAGAGATATTCCAACAAAACATCAAGGATAACTTTGATGATTTAGAACAAATCACATGGCATGATGAGAATATCTTATTTGAAATTAGAAAATAATTCTAGAAAATCTATTTTTTGAAACACTTACAATCACAGTCAAACATTCCTGCCTTTCCCATGCACTGATCATGATGTTCATGATAGCATTTCTCACAAGTAACCATGCACCAAGTCTAAGAATCCATTTTAAATTTCTTTAAATATAGTTTATTTTATTCCTAATTCAGCATCTAAAACCAACTTAATATCGATGTAATTGAAATTTCCTTTTACATTTACCACAAAAACGCTGTTTTGTTTTCTTGCTTTCAACACCTAAAATAGAACCACATCTATCACATTTTTTCTTAATCATCAGATGTTATCTCGTCCTTTTCTTCATGTTCTGAACCCAATATGTTAAGATGATAAAGAATTGATTTTCTGTGTGTCATATTAAATAAAATCATTTCCAATAAAATCTGAAATCTTGACGTAAGGAATTGTATTTACAATTTCTATTTTTTCATTTTTCATGCTCTTGTCTTTTCTTCTAGTATAAGAATAAGAGGTATTATTGATCTTTTTTTCTATAAATACAACGGTTCTTATAGATAAGAAATTCATCAGAATCATGTCACAAGAAAGAAAAATGTATCCATGTACATGTGCAGACTGTGGTAAAGATTCTGAAGTTCCTTTCGAACCAAAACCAGATAGACCTGTATATTGTAAAGAATGTTTACCAAAACATAGAAAGTAGAAGATTTTAGATTAGTTTCGTTTGATTAATTTTAAACTTGATTATTTTCAGATATTCTCAAAACCTCTTTTCTTTTCATTTAGTAAAATTTACGACTAGATGCCACATACTCACTTTAAATGAGGCATTTAACCTAACTCTGTATGATTAATAATACAAAAGATACTATTTTCATTGGAAAAAAACCATTAATGACTTATGTTACTTCTGCAATTATTCAACTAGCTACATTCCCTTTGATTACCATTAAAGCTAGAGGACTATCAATTGCACACGCTGTTGATGTAGTGCAAATTGTACTTAACAAAACTAAACCTGCATTCATAGTAGGTGATATAAAAATTGGTTCAGAATCATTAGAGTCACAAGATGGTAGAACTAGAAATGTTTCAACAATTGAAATTCCAATAAAAAAGGTGGCAGCATAAGGCATCCTTTATGGTGATTTTAAACACAAGTTCTAACTGCACACGTTGTGGGAAAAATTCTTTGTTAACTGATGAAGTTACTGGGGAACAGTTTTGTGCTAAATGTGGCTATGTTATTTCTGAAAAATCAAATGAATCAGGTCCTGAATGGAGATCATTTCAAAAGGACAGTGGTGCAGATCCTGCACGAGCTGGTGCACCATCATCACTTTTGATGCATGACATGGGATTATCTACAGTCATCAATCCCTTAAACAAGGATGCTACTGGTAAACCACTTTCTACCTCTATGAAAAGTACGATTGAAAGACTACGTACTTGGGATAGTAGAAGTCAGGTTCATGAACCTGTAGATAGAAATCTTAGACAAGCCCTCAATGAATTAACTAGACTAAAAGATAAGATTGCACTTTCTACAAATGTTCTTGAAAAGGCTGCTTATCTGTATAGAAAAGCATTAGAGAAAAAACTAGTTCGTGGTAGATCTATTTCTGCAATGATTGCAGCTTCTCTTTATGCTGCATGTAGAGATACAGAAACTCCTAGAACCTTAAAAGATATTGCTGATGCTGCTAATGTTAAACGAAAAGACATTGCAAGATGTTATCGATTGCTACATTATGAACTAGAACTAAAGATGCCTGTTGTAAACTCGATTCAATGTATAGCAAGAATTTCAAGTAAATTACAACTCTCAGAAAAAACAAAACGATATGCAGTTAAAGTACTCCAAGAGGTTCAAGATAACAAAGAATCAGCTGGAAAGGATCCAATGGGTCTTGCAGCAACTGCATTATACGTATCTTGTATGAAAAATGGTGAATCTATCACTCAACGAAACCTTGCAGAGGCAGCCAATGTTACAGAAGTAACCATAAGAAATCGATTCAAAGGATTAAAGAATCAACAAAATTCCAAGTTGGGATTATGATGCTTGTTAGATGTAAAAATTGTAATAAAAAATTTGAATTGTTTAATTCAGAATTTTGTTGTGTAAAATGTCTAAATGATTACCATCATCGATAACTTTCAGACTGTTCAAATCTTATTTCATGCCTATCTGCGTCCATTTTCATCCCCAAAATGGTAGCTGAGTCCCCGTGGGCCCATATCCTTCTTGGGACAAATAGAACGCACAATATCTTGAAATTTTTATTAATTCCACATACTAACTTTCATTGATACATCATAGAAGAATTTCTTGAACAAATTGGAATTATCACTCCTGCATTAGTAATGGGATTAGGACTTGTAGTTGGAATACGACATGCATTTGAACCAGACCATATAGCTGCAGTAAGTACTCAGATATCAAAATCAAAGCTCCAACAAAAATCATCAAAACAGATTATCAAAGAATCTATAACAAAATCCTCAATACTTGGAGCAATTTGGGGTGCAGGACATACTACAACGCTCGTGTTGATGGGTTTTCTAGTATATGTTCTTGCAATAACTATACAAGATCAAATATTTTCGGGATTTGAATTTACAGTTGGTGTTATGCTCGTATTTTTGGGAGTAACTACAATTCTTAATAAAAAAATTCAATTCAAACACAAACATCCACATCAACACAAAGATGGAACTATTCATCTTGATGAACATAGTCATGATGATTATAATCACAGACACACTCACAAATCATATCTGATTGGTCTAGTTCATGGATTAGCTGGAAGTGGGAGTCTTGTAGTATTGACTGCTACAACTTTGGATAATGTTGGAATGATTTTGGGATTTATTGTTATTTTTGGAGTAGGTTCTATGATTGGAATGGCATTAGTTGGAAGTATTATGGGAATTCCACTTGCATTTGGAAACAGAATTGAGCTAATACAAAAGATTTTTCGTTATGCTGCAGGAATATTTAGTCTTGTAATTGGATTTAACATAATGTATCAAATTGGATTGGTTGGACATTTGTTTAGAATCTAAAAAATAATCTTATGGTTGTTGTCATGAATACAAATGTCTTCTAGATTGTAAAATTTACAATCTAAAGTTTGGAAAAGGATACAAATGTGATTGTTAGGAAATTGAACCTAGAAACCTCTTTTTATTTGGAATTTTCAATTACATTCACTAGTTTGGCCTCTATTTCTTTGCCCATCTCTTCTAATTCTACATTGGATGCAACTGCAAGTAATTCAGTAGGCTTTGCTAAGCTGATATATCTTTCTCCATTATTTTCATAAACAGCAATAGTACATGGAAGTAATAATCCAATATTTGGATCTGAGTCTAGAGCTTGTTTTGCGGCTTGAGGATTACAAACTTCTAATAATTTGTATTCATTAGGATAATCAACTCCTTTCTTTGCAAAGATTTCCTTAAAATCTAGAGTTCCAAGAATTCCAAATTTAATTTCTGAAAGCTTTGATGTAATTTCTGCAACTACCTCCTCTATGTTTTTTTGCGTCTTTACAGTATAATTAAAAGTCATTTCATATCCTTGAATTTTGATTTACAGTTACTACAGTATATGTTTTTTAAATTAACTAGTCATCATGGATTAAATGGGATTCTCATGCGATTATTTATTTTCGAAATCTTATAAATGATAATTTTATACATTAGATGATAATCTTGGCAAAAATTAAAGTACGAAGCGGACGAGGCACAAGAATTATTGAAGTTGATGAAGATGCTGCAAAATGGTCAGGCAAAGATTTCAAAAAAATTCAAGAAGCAAGAAAAGAAGCATCTAAAGACAAGTATATTTCGGTAGGACGAGGAACTGGTAAGATAAAGTTTGGTGATATTGCTACTACCAAAACTACGGACACAAAAGGTATGTGGGTTAGTTCTGGAAGAGGCACTGGAAGAAGAAAACTCAAAAAGTAGGTTCTGTGTGTATCCAAAAAATAGTTTAGAGAAGATATCTCATCAAAATATTATATACGCTAATATGGTCTAAATTATAAAAAAAGTAAAGTTGTTGTGATTATTTGAATGAACGTACTTTACGAACAACTTTGTTATGATCGAAGGATGCAGTAGTTGTTACATACAAGATATGATTTCTTCCAGCAGGAATAACTATTCTCTTAACTTTGTCATATTCTGCAACTACGTATTTGCATGGTCCAAGTGATCTCAATAGTTTTTTCCTTTGCTTCCAGTCATATGCAGCAGCCTTTAGTGATGCCAAACTTTGTTTCTTTGAGACAAGGATGTTTACTTTTTTTGAACGTGCTGAAAAAATCAATTTCCCTTTTAGATCGCATACACTTACTACTCTAACAGATGGACTAATTTTCAAAATTTTTTCAGCAGCTGCTTGAATTTCCATAATTATTTCTGTATGATTAATTATAATTGATAAGATTTTCTATAAGAATTTTGATGATTGATTAAAAAAAACAATTTCTATGGATCTTTTCTTATAACCATTACTTTGCTTTGTTACTGATCTTTTCTGCCTGTATCTTAAATGCAATTTTGAGATTTTTCAATCATGCAAAAACTTTCAGGATTATTCTTGTTTGCAGTTCTAATTTCAGGAGCGTTTTCCTCTAGTTTTGCATTTGCTCAAGTAGGACCAATTGCACAAGATGATTTCTATTCCGTTGATGAAGATTCAATTTTGACAGTTGATCCAATTGGAGTTTTGTTAAATGACACAAATACTCAAAGCGATACATTTTTGGCAATTATTAAAACCAATGTAGGATTTGGTACACTTACTCTTAATTCTGATGGAAGTTTAACATACCAACCAAACCCTAACTTTGCTTCTACTGATTCGTTTACTTATGTTACTAACAATGGAACTCATAACAGTAATGAGGCAACAGTTACTCTTTCTGTAAATCCAATAAATGATGCTCCAATAGCTTCAGATGATTCTTACACAACTTCTGAAGATTCTGCTCTTGTCATTTCAGAACCCGGAGTTCTTGGAAATGACTCTGATGTCGATGGAGATTCTCTTTCATCAGTACTTGATACTAGTACAAATAATGGTGTACTTGTGCTCAATTCTGACGGTAGCTTTTCATATACTCCTAATGCAAACTTTGGAGGTTCTGATTCTTTTACTTATCATGTAAATGATGGCTTGCTAGATAGTAACATTGCAACTGTAGATATTACAATTACTTTAGAAAATAACGCTCCTGTAGCACAAGATGATCAGGCTGAAACTCAACAAAACGTCCCAATTCGTATTGATGTTCTTGAAAATGATTCTGATCCAGAAGATGATTCATTGAATATCTTATTGACAGTAGACACTTCAGAAACTAATGGTTCAGTTGAATTAGAAGGTAACAAAGTATTGTTTACTCCTAACTTAGACTTTGTTGGAGAAACAACTTTCTCATATACTGTATCTGATGGGGACAAGACTAGCAATTCTGCTCAAGTTACTGTAATTGTTACCGCAGTTGATGATCCTAATGACTCTATACTTGATCAAATTTTAGAACAGATTCAATCATTATTTGACAAAGTTCTAAACTTGGAAGATAAAGTCACTCAACTCAAGGAAGAAAACTCTGCTCTTGCAATGAGAGTTACAGAACTTGAATCCATTGTAGCAAATGGTGTTCCAAGCAATGATGACGATGATGATGGTGATGACGATGATAAAACTTCTAAAAAAGACATCAAAAATCAGATCAAAGCACTAAAGAAGGAATTCAAAACAAAAGAGAAAGAACTCAAGAAACAGCTCAAAGAATTGAAAAAAGACAAGAAACATCATGATGATGAAGATGACGATGATGAAGATGACGATTAAACCTAACACATGAACAATCTAATGCAAAACCAATCCTTCATGTAAAATGAATCTATAATATTTTTAATTCCAAGTAAAAATTCACTTTTCTTATGATTTTACAATTGTAAAGTCAAGATAATAAATATAGAAAGACTTCAAAGAATGTTATGCCTCATGAACTAGACGATATAGATGTTGGAATAGTAAATTCCCTTCAAAAGGATGGAAGAAAATCGTTCAGGCAAATTGCCAGAGAACTTAATGTAAGTACCCCTACAGTGCAAGCAAGATATCAAAGGTTAGTCAATATTGGACTAATCAAATCAATTTCACCTGTAATTGATTCTACTAATCTTACTACTAAAGAAAAAGAGCAGTTGCCTACATGTGATTGTCATGGTTCCCACGATACAAATCTGAAAACTGGTATGTCTGTAAAAATGAAATGTGATTTGTGTGATGGTCCTATTGGTGACAAGCCACACGTTTTTAAATTTGCAAATTTTGAGAGATTTTTTTGTTGTAACACTTGTAAAACTCAATACCAAGAGAAGAACAGAGGAAGAATACAATCACTTATAGAAAAAACAAAAGAAAATTGATTTTGAAAATGTAAACTCCTTTACTGGTTATGATAATTTTTCTAACAGTTCCTGTTTCTTTGGAATACCAGTGAATTCTAATTTCTCATCAATAACTATTCCAGGAGCTGTGTAAATTGGATATTTTTCCAAGTATTCTGGTTTTTCTGTGACATCAATTATTTCATATGTCTTATTCATGTCATCTAATATTTTTTCAACCACTCTACAATTTGAACAACCTGGTGTAGTAAGTATTTGGATTTTATGAGTCATCTTCTGTAAATTGTTCTGGGTTGCTCTCAAATGCCCATCTGCATGTTGCACTACAAAATCTATACTCTTTTCCATCATGTGTTACAATCTCACCTTTTTCCCCCATCTCCATTCCACATACTGGATCTTTCATGGTGTCACCTTTGCAATTCTTCTCTTATTAATAATGTACCAAATTATCGGAATTACAATCAATGTAGCAAAAATTATCGGAATTACCTCTTCTGGAATTTGTTTTTCCTCTTCATGTTCATGTTCGGGCATCTCAAATTCTGCAGGAACTGGAGTTAATTCAACTAACTGATTCCATCCTTGATGAACAAATGTATGTTCATACCATTCGTGACCTTCAGGAAGACCATTGATTATTAAAAATGCAGCAATTATTATCAACATCCATCCAGTTGCTTTTTCAATTGATTCTCTTTTAGTAGTTAATCCTTTGGTGGCACTTATTCCCAAAACTGCTAATACTGACAGAAAGATTAATGGAATTGCTCTGCCTACTCCATGAACCAATCCCAATGATACACCCACCTCAATGCTTCCGGCACCTGCTATGTAGATCAACAACCAATAGAAGAGAGGATTAGGACATCCAACTCCTGCATTTCCTAATAACAATCCCATGAAAAATGATTTTGAATAATCCCCTCTATTTTGAATAAATTTTGGAGTACCAGAATAAGAGGGCATTTTTAGAGAAATTAATTTTAGCTGTGACAAACCAAATGCAAATGCTGCAATTCCTGCAATCAAAAACATGATTGTAGACACTTGATCAAGAGATGCTGTCTCTCCAATTATCGCAACTCCTGTTCCGTAAGCTGCAATTGTGATTGTAAGACCTGCCCCAAAGAGTAATGCCATAGTTAGTCCTTTCTTGTATCCCTTACCCATACTCAAGGGAACTATGATGAAAACCAGTGGAAGTGTACAAGGAAGTATGATCATGGACAAACCTGCAACGTATGCAATAATCAACCAAGAAAGGTATGTAGTAGAACCTTGACTTTCAACTGCAAAATCACTAGTAATTGAAAAAATTACTCCAACAAAAATTAATGAAATTAAAGCAAAAGAAATCAATACCAACGATTTCTTTGCTAGTACTTGCGATGACATCTAATGTATATAATCATCCTTAATACTTAACAAGTAAACTTTACAATTGTAAAGTAGCCATCTTTAATAGGATTTTTTCTAATATAGAGCATGACAAGTCAGAATGTCATGATAGTAATTGCTGTTGGAATGTTTCTTGTAGGATTAGTGTTTGGTTATGTTGCATTTGTGAGTTCTACCCATTCTGGTAATATGATGAATAATCAACAAATAATGATACAAGATCCTCAGTTTAGACAACAAATGATGGAATCTATTACACAAGATCCTGAAACAATGAGAACATGGATGGAAAATACTCAACATGTAGAGGAGATGGCTACTATAATGAGAGGAAATCATGATTTTGCTATGAGCATGATGAAGACAATGATTGAAGATCCTAAGATAAGATTACAGATGTTAGGTCACATGACAGAAAATCCAGAAGCTATGCAACAAATGATGAATATGGTGAATTCAGGAATGGAAAATCAAGAGATGGTGGATAATATGACAGGAAAAATGATGAGTTCAGAAATGCAAGGCCAAGGAATGATGATGGATAAGGATACAATGATGCAAATGATGCAAGATCCAGAAACAAGAGAAAAAATGATTCAGCTTATAACAAAACACATTGATGAAATGCAAGAATTATTATCCTCTGAATTGACTGATGATGAATTTAATTCACAAATGACAGAATTAATGTACAAACACATGACTGAAATGCAAGATATTATGTCAGATCATACAATGTCTCATTCGATGAATTAGAAACAATATATTAAATATTTTTAATCAATTATGGCTGTGTAGAAACCATCCCAAATTAACGATTTATTTTGAGTAATTCTGTA
>JBHHZR010000023.1:0-21646 GCA_046758125.1 Candidatus Nitrosopumilus sp.
GGCTCAGCACGGCGAAAGAGCATACGTTAACGAATAGAAAACATCCTTTTCTTTTCTTTATTTTCCAAAACAAATGAATTTACTTGTGTTCATATCTTGAATTTATTGTGTTAATTTCAACATCAGAACTTAATTCAATTCTAAATGATCCTAATATCATCATAGCAGATACTCGTTCCTTTAAGGAATACTCTGATGGTCATATTCCACGAGCAGTCCATTTAGATTTATTTTCATTTCATTGGATTGATACAACAAAAAAAGGAATTGAAAATTTTAACAATCAGGCTCAAAACATTCTCTCGATTCTTGGAGTGACTCCAGAAAAAAAAATCATTTTTTATGATTCTGTTTCAGGAATGCTTGCTGCTAGAGGAGTATGGATGTTGATGTATTTCTCACATCAAAATCCCTTCATGTTAAATGGAGGAATTACAAAATGGCAAAAAGAAAATCTTCCACTTGAAACAAAACTCAATGGTTTCCAACCCTCTGATTTTTCAGGAAAAATTAATTCTGAAATAATTGTAGGATTTGAAGAAATTCGTGATAACTTGGAAAATCTGAAAATAATTGATGCCCGTTCTCCTGGGGAATATGATGGAAGTTTGATAAGAGCGGCCCAATCTGGTCATATTCCAAACTCAATCAATATTGATTGGAATCAAAATATTTCAGATGACGGAACTTTCAAAGATGATTCTGAATTATCAAAACTTTATGATATTCCAAAAGACTCTGCAATTGTAACATATTGTCAGGGTGCTTATAGGGCAGCAAACTCTTTTCTAGCTCTGAAGAAACTTGGATTTGAAAATGTCAGAGTATATCTCGGTTCTTGGGGTGAATGGGGAAATAATATGCAACTGCCTGTAGAGAAATAATTTCTTAAAGAAATTTCCATAAAATAACCATAACACCATAAAATACAATAATTGAAACTCCGATCATTATTATGCCAATCTTTGATCTTTTCATGATTAGACACTAGTCTTCTGATTCTTCATATTCTTCATCTTGCTCATAACCTTCTTTAAGTTCAAGCTGATGACTCTCTTCTTTCATCTCTTCATGATCTTGTTTTTTCAATTTTTTCCCTGATTCTTCAGACATGAATTATTTTAGATGATATACAATATTAGCAAAGTCATAATTTTCAAGTTTGATATTATTACCAAGATTATGGAGAAATTACTGAAACTCCAAAAATGACAAATCCAAGCATGATTCCTGCAGGAATTATAGTTATAATGGATTCTTTTGACATAACTCATCTATTTTCTTCTTGGTATTAATTGTAAGGTTCTATCATGTTTAGTATATTTTCTACAAATACGTTGGTATCAATACTAGGTTCTGTAGTAATGTATAGAAAATAACTGTTATTCATCGGAAATGAGAACCTCTTAACTTTCTCATATTCTGCTAATGCATATTTTCCTGCACCTATGTTTTCAGAGAATTGATCTCGTACAAACCAAGCATCACGAACTTGTTTTAGAGATTTTTGTTGATCTTCTTTAGAGAGATAATTTTCTATATCTTCTCGCTGTCCTCCAAATTCTACATTTCCTGATTTGTCTACAACTGTGACAAATCTAACCCTGTCATCAAAATTCATAATTGAATTGTAAAGTTCGTAAAATTTTTTGCCATTTGATAACATGTACCATTTGAAAAAACAATTGGATAAAAACCTTCTACCGATTTTATGTTATGAAAATACTAAATTAGGAAATTTTATCTCTTACTCTTTTTCCAAGAATAAGAGTTGTAAACCATCTCTGGAACTAGTTGTTTGAATGGCATTGAACCCCCATCATACCATTTTGTAAAGAATTCA
This sequence comes from Candidatus Nitrosopumilus sp., assembly GCA_046758125.1. Taxonomy (GTDB): domain Archaea; phylum Thermoproteota; class Nitrososphaeria; order Nitrososphaerales; family Nitrosopumilaceae; genus Nitrosopumilus. The sequence goes on from JBHHZR010000023.1 coordinate 1,844, forward strand.
TAGAGGTGAAGCCTTAAAGACTGGATATACACAATCAAACCTTCAATCATCATGATTCCTATCTGCCCTCCTACAATGAGTACAAGTGCAGTTGGTGAATCAAGTCCTCCCATGGACTTGTAGGCTTCATTAACTGTAAGCAACAAAGCTGCATGGACTAAAAGCATGATTCCAATTCGAGCATAACTAATTGTATGTGCTAGACACTCAATGGTCTTTCCAAGGAATACTTCCATAATTACACTAACCATATCTCCTCCTGCATCTGGATGTTTTTTGTTGTGTTTTATTCCACCAATAATCATCAAAACAATACATGCTAGAACTATGATTACAGAAATTCTAACTACTAACCATACAACTGCCCATTCTCCAACAAGTACAGTAATCCAAGGAACTGCCTCTGTGTGAATCTTTGAATACATGTTCATGACATCATATCCAGAACCAATCGCGCCCATCATTACTCCGAAGACTCCTAACCACATGAACAAGTTTGGGATAGCTTCAAAGATCATTGTATCTTTATCTCCACTCTTCCAATAGTTGTGAATTCTTAAAATGAAAGCCCACCCTAGATGAATCACTCCTAAGAAGATTGAAACTTTGAGAATCATGATTACTTGATCAAATGTTAGTTCTGCTACTGTAATTGCACCAACTAACCATTCTATAGAATGAAGTGGTCCACCTTCATGCAATAGAGTTCCAAATGGTTCAAATGCTTCTATGTGAAAACCAAACGCTTCTCCTTGAAAAGTTCCAGCAACCGCAGCAGCAGCACCAGACATTGCAAGTAACATTCCCCATCTTGATAGAGTACCTTGTCCTTTGAATTTGAATAATAGACCTAATCCCATTAACAACAATCCTTGACCTGCATCTGCAAACATTATTCCATAAAATATTGGCCACATCAATGCAATCATCCAAGTAGGATCAAATTCTCCACGTCTTGGAATTCCTTGACTATGAGTAATTACTTCAAATGTTCTTACCCACTTTGGATTATCCAAGTAAACAGGAAGATTTGCAAGTAGTTCAGGATCTGTAATCTCTTCAGTAATTGTAGTCCATTGACTTGTAGCTTGTTTGAATTTATTTTCCATCTTCTTTGGAATGTATCCTTGAATTACTGCAAAATTCTTAGTACCGCCAGGTTTTCGTAATATCTCAAGAACTTCTTTTGCGACAAGTGCATTTTCATGCATTGATAGAATCTCTCCACGAATCTTTTTTGTAGTAGTAGCTAACTCTTTTGAAATTGATTTTTGCTTCTCTGATAATTCCTTAATTTTTGATTCTGCTAAAGCATATGCCTCACTTGGAACTTGAGGAAATTCCTTTGGTATACTAAATGGATTAGAGTTAAGAGCACGCATAACTTTGAGAACTTTTTCAGAATCATCAATATCTGAAATTACTATCAGAGCTGCTTTTTCTTTAGATTCTAAATCGTATTTGAAAATTGGAATTCCTTCAAGTGAGCGTTGAATCTCTTCATAATCTGCAGAATTTATGACAAATAGATTTGAGTAAAAGTGTTTCATAGAACCAAAACCACTAAGATCAACTTTTAGTTTATTTGCAACTTGTAATGTTTCTTTTAATGATTTGAATTCCTCTAAAGCATGATTGTTCTTTACATTTTTATCTAATAGTTTGGCTGCATTTGTAATAGACTCTGGAACTTTTTCCAAGTCTGCAACCATATCTTCAATTTCATTAATTTCATAACTTTTTTTCTTAAAGACAGTTCCTTTGAATAAAATCTCCATAATTCCAACTCGTAGGGGAATATTCAATCCCTTTATCACATCTTCAATAAATTGATGTGATTTTTGTGCCCGTAAAAGAAGATCATCAATTTCTGGAGTAACTGTTTCATTTTCCATCTCCATCTTATGAAACCATTCAAATTCTGCAAGTCGCGATATTGCTTTTGGAGATTCAGTTCTTGGTAGTATAACACTACCCATCATAAGATCTGCAACAGTCACACTTGAGACGATCTTTACTACATTATAATATCTTTCTAAGTCGGTAACGAAATCTGACTTTTTGATTTTTCAAAATTTTTCCCAAACATTAAAATCTATTATGAAATGACCACCCCATATTGGCATCTAATTCGTCATTAGAACAATCTGTTGACAAAATTCTTGATAAAACCGAGAAAGAAATTCTATCAGATCTGCAAGAGGCCAATTCAGCATCTAAACAAACTCTTGATGATTCACTACCTAAACTAGAACAAGAATATGATAAAATTATCTCAGATGGAAACAAAGAAGCTGATAAAATTCAAAAACAAATTATTGGAAGTTCAGACTTGGAGGCTAGAAATAAACAATTAATGCTCTTAGAAGAAGCAGTTGATAAGGTATTTTCAAAAGCAATCGATCAAATTGCAAATGCAGATCGTAGTGGTGATTATTCTACTCTGATTAAGAGTTTGATACAAGAAGCAACTCAAATTTTAGGTACTTCAGAAATTACAGTTTTCACAAATGCTAAAGACAAAGACGTTGTAAAGTCTGCATTAGAACAATTCTCAGGAGCTGAACTATCATCTGAAACAATTGATTGTCTTGGTGGAATTACCGTAAAATCAAAAGATGGTACAATGACATTTGATAATACAATCGATGCAAGAATTGAACGTCTGAAGCCTTTAATAAGGAAAGAGATTGCATCAAAATTCGGAGTAGGAAATTAGAATGGCTGCTGAAGGTAGAATTGTTTGGGTAAGTGGTCCTGCAGTTAGAGCAGACGGTATGGCTTCAGCAAAAATGTATGAGACTGTTATAGTTGGAAACTCTAAATTAATTGGTGAAGTAATTAGATTAACTGGCGATGTAGCATTTATTCAGGTTTACGAATCAACAAGTGGATTAAAACCAGGCGAGCCTGTCATTGGTACTGGAAACCCACTTAGTGTTTTGTTAGGTCCAGGAATTATTGGACAACTCTACGATGGAATTCAAAGACCTCTAAGAGAATTATCTAAAGCATCTGGTTCATTCATTGGAAGAGGAATTACAACAACTCCTGTTGATATGACAAAACAATACCACTTTGTTCCAACAGTTAGCAATGATGACGAAGTAGCTGCAGGAAATGTAATTGGAACTGTTCAAGAAACAGATCTTATTGAACACTCTATTATGGTTCCACCAGATCATCCTGGCGGAAAAATTTCAAACTTGGTTTCAGAAGGAGATTATGATTTAGAGACTGTATTAGCAACAACTGAGAAAGACGGTCAGACCATTGAACTTAAAATGTATCACAAATGGCCTGTAAGAAAACCACGTCCATACAAGGATAGATATGATCCAACAGTTCCACTTCTTACTGGACAAAGAGTTATTGACACATTCTTCCCAATTGCAAAGGGTGGTACAGGCTCAATTCCTGGAGCATTTGGAACAGGAAAAACAGTTACACTACACCAAATTGCAAAATGGGCTGATTCACAAGTTGTAGTTTACATCGGTTGTGGTGAACGAGGAAATGAAATGACTGAAGTATTAGTTGAATTCCCACACCTAAAAGATCCACGTAGTGGAAAACCTCTCATGGACAGAACTGTCCTTGTTGCAAATACAAGTAATATGCCAGTAGCTGCAAGAGAAGCAAGTATCTACACTGGTGTTACAATTGCTGAATATTATAGAGACATGGGCAAAGACGTTGTACTTGTAGCAGACTCTACAAGTAGATGGGCCGAAGCACTCAGAGAAATGAGTGGAAGATTAGAAGAGATGCCAGCAGAAGAAGGCTATCCATCATATCTTGCATCAAGATTAGCAGAATTTTATGAAAGAGCAGGTCGTGTTAGAGCAACTGGAAGTCCAGACCGTGACGGTTCAGTTACTCTAGTTGGTGCAGTATCACCATCTGGTGGTGACTTTACAGAACCAGTTACAACTCATACTATGAGATTTATCAAGACTTTCTGGGCTTTGGATGCAAAACTAGCATATTCTAGACACTATCCTTCAATTAACTGGATGAACAGTTACTCTGGTTATCTTGCTGACATTGCAAAGTGGTGGGGTGAGAACATCAGTGAAGATTGGCTAAATCTTAGAGGTGAAGCATATGGAGTTTTACAAAGAGAAGACACACTAAAAGAAATTGTTAGACTCTTAGGTCCTGAAGCATTACCTGATGAAGAAAAACTAATTCTTGAAGTTGCAAGAATGGTAAAGATTGGTCTGTTACAACAAAACTCTTTTGATGATGTTGACACTTATTGCAGTCCAGAAAAACAATACAAATTATTGAAATTATTAGTTGACTTTTACAAGAAAGGCCAACAAGCACTCAAGGAAGGTGCAGACTTGGCAGACATCCGTGAGATGTCAATCATCTCTTCACTTCTAAAAGCAAGAATGGATATCAAAGACGATGAGATGCCAAAACTTGAACAACTAGAAGGAGAAATGCAAGAACAATTCAAAAACATTACAGGAGTGAAAGTTTCAAATTGACAGTAGAAGGCGGAGTTCAATACAGTAAGATTGCAGAGATTAAAGGTCCTCTAGTTATTGTAGATGATGTTGAAAATGCTGCATTTGACGAACTAGTAGAAGTTGAAACTAAAGACGGTGAAAGAAGATTAGGTAAAGTTCTCGAAGTAGGAAACGGTAAAGCAATCGTTCAAGTCTTTGAGGGAACAACTGGACTATCTGTTTCTGGAACCAACGCAAAGTTTGTTGGTAAAGTTATGGAGATGCCAGTATCAAAAGAAGTACTTGGTAGAGTTTTTGATGGATTAGGTAGACCAAAAGATGGACTTCCAGATCCTATTGCTGATAAATTTATTGACATTAACGGAGAACCAATGAATCCTGAACAACGTGAATATCCAAAAGACTTCATTCAAACTGGAGTTTCTGTAATTGATGGAATGATTACACTTGTTAGAGGACAAAAACTTCCAATCTTCTCAGGTTCTGGTATGTCTCACAACTTACTTGCAGCACAAATTGCAAGACAAGCAAGCGTTGTAGGTACTACTGATGACTTTGCTGTGGTATTTGCAGCAATTGGTGTGCAATACAGTGAAGCAGAATATTTCAGAAGAAGTCTTGAAGAATCTGGGGCATTAAAGAGAAGCGTTCTATTCCTTAACTTGGCAGATGATCCAGCAATTGAAAGAATCATCACTCCACGTGTGGCATTAACTGTTGCAGAATACTTGGCATTTGAACTTGGAATGCACGTTTTGGTAATTTTGACTGACATGACAAACTACGCAGAAGCACTAAGAGAAATTAGTGCAGCAAGAGAAGAAGTACCAGGAAGAAAAGGTTATCCAGGTTATCTTTACACTGACCTTTCAACAATCTATGAAAGAGCAGGAAAATTAAATGGCAAAAAAGGAAGCGTCACACAAGTGCCAATTCTTTCAATGCCTTCAGATGATATTACACATCCAATTCCTGATCTTACAGGTTACATTACAGAAGGACAAATCGTTTTGGGAAGAGATCTCTTCAGACAAGGAGTATACCCTCCAGTAAACATCTTGATGAGTCTTAGTAGATTAATGAAAGACGGAATTGGTGAGGGAAGTACCAGAGAAGATCATGGTGAAATATCAAACCAGAACTATGATGCATATTCTAGAGCACAAGAAGTTAGAGCACTTGCAGGAATTGTAGGTAAGGCAGGATTAACTGAAATTGACTTGAAATACATGGATGTAGGTGATGTATTTGAAAAAGAATTTCTTTCTCAATCAACTGATGAGAATAGAACTATTGAAGAAACACTAGGCATCTTATGGAAAGTCGTTTCTCAACTTCCAAAAAATGAATTAACCAAAGTCAAAGACAAATACGTAGACCAATTCTATCAGGACAAATAGCAAAATGTCTTTTGGACAGAATGTAGCTGCAACCAAAATTGAACTTCTCAAATACAAACGATCTAGCCAAGTTGCAACTATGGTTCAGAAAATCTTAGATGACAAACGTAAAGTTCTTTTAAAAAATATTGAAGAGATGATTGAAGAGGCCTCAAAAGCAAGAGGTGGAATTTGGGAACCATTACAAGATATCTATCAATCAGTTAACGAAGCATATCTGGCATTAGGCTCTGATACAGTTGATTCTGTTGCAGAATCTACTCCACCTGTTATGGAAGTAGATGTTAATGTACGCAGAGTTGTTGACGTGAAAATTCCAGCACTTTCAGTTACTGAAAAAGATACAAAATCAATGCCTTATGGATTTGCTGATACAAACTCTTCAATTGATAGAGCAGCAAAACAAATCAAAGAACTACTTCCAAAAATCTGTAAAGCAGCAGAATATGAAAACTCTATCTTTAGTCTTGCAAAAGCATTAGAAAAGACACAAAAATTGTTAAATGCACTTGAAAATGTCATTATTCCACAATATCAACAAAGAATTAGATTCATTCTTGCAACTCTTGAAGAAAGAGAAAGAGAAGAATTCGCAAAGTTAAAAAAAGTCAAAGCTAAAATGGAAAGCAGAAAATAATGGCAAAAGAAGAAATCAAAAAATTATTTGAAAGCTCTAAAAAAGAATTAGACAACGATCATGATAATTTTTCAAAATCAATCAAAAATGATTTGGCATCTTTCAAAAAGAAAGCACTCGATCAAATTTAGTGTTTTAACATCATCATGATTTAAATATGGAACCTTAAGGCATTCATACAGATGAAACCTATTGTTTTACTATTATCAGTGGCAGCAATTGCTTTAGTTGCTGCAGGTCTTACCGATGTAGCATTTGCTCAAGAAGATAAAACTACTGGTAGTATGAGTGCAGGCGACAAACTTATTGGTGCCGGTATAGCATTTGGTGTTGCAGCAGGCGGTGCCGGTGTTGGTTTAGGTCAAGTAGGTGCAGCAGGTCTTGCAGTAATTAGTGAGAATCCCGCCTTACAGTCTAAAGTATTCATCTTTGTAGGTATGGTAGAATCAATTGCTATCTATGGTATAGTCATGATGTTTATCATCTTAGGACAATAAACCACAAAATCCTTTTCAAATTTTTAATTTAATTATATTTTAACTTAGTAACATCTAAGATTCGTCCACAGTATCTACACTTGAGTACTCTTCCTTCCTTGTCTACTACATCCATTACAGATTCCATGTGTTCGGAACTGTTTGTGATACAATCTGGGTTTGAGCATCGAAATATTCTGTCAATCTCATTTGGTAGTGAAACTCTTCTCTTCTCTACAAGCTTGTAATCTTTTATCATATTGATGGTTGCCTTTGGGGCAATAACTGCAAGCTTGTTTGTATCGTCATCTTTTAGAAACTTATTTTCTACCTTTATGATGTCTTTTTTCTTGAATTTACCGCTTGGAACATTCAAGGCTATGGTAATTAGACTTCCATCCATACCATCAATTCTTAATGCATTAAGGACCTGAAGACCCTTTCCTTCATCAATATGGTCAATTACAGTACCTTCTTTGATACGTCGAACCATAAGTTCAGACTGTTCCATCAGAATACTTTGTATAGAACTCGTATTTAATATTGAAAGAATGAATGAGTTCTATCAAAAAGATATCATCTCAATTAAGGACTATGACAAAGAACAACTCGAAAAAATTTTTTCTGCAACTGATAAAATCATGCAGCTAAACTCAACTGATAGAAGAGAGATCTGCAAAGGTAAGACACTGGGATACTTGTTTTACGAACCAAGTACAAGAACTCGTCTCAGTTTTGATGCAGCAATGGCATCAATTGGGGGAAACTCATTGGGAATCTCTGATATATCATCTTCATCAACTCAAAAGGGTGAAAGTCTTGCTGATACCGTACGAATAATGTCAATTTATTCAGATATTCTAGTTTTGCGACATACCTTAGATGGCTCTAGTAGATTTGCAGCCGAAGTTTCAGAAAAACCTGTAATCAATGCAGGCAGTGGTACAGAAGAGCATCCAACCCAAGCAATTCAAGATTTGTTTACAATTAAAAAAGAAAAGAAAAAGATTGATGGTCTTAAGATTGGAATTGTAGGTGATCTAAAGTATGGAAGAACTGTTTACTCTCTGCTGTATGGACTTGGAAACTATGATGTTGATGTTCGTTTAATTTCTCCAGAATCACTTAGAATAAGATCTGATTCTACTTATGAAATCAAAAAGAGACTGAACTATATTGAATCATCAAACATAGAAGAACACATTGACGACCTTGATGTTCTTTATGTCACAAGAATTCAAAAGGAGAGATTTCCCGATGAGGAAGAATATCTCAAAGTCAAAGGAATCTATGTTGTGGGACTGGATTTGCTAAAAAAGATGAAAGATGATTCAATAATTTTGCATCCTCTTCCAAGACTAGATGAAATCTCAACTGATGTTGATAAAACAAAAAATGCAAAGTACTTTGAGCAAGCCGAGTATGGAAAGCATACCCGTGCAGCTCTGTTAGGTCTTACACTTAATGAGAATGGTTTCTAGTTAATTTTTGAATCCGTATTCAATATATCTAGAGACATTTCAATATGATTAGTTGGCACAAACAAAAACCATCCCAATATTTCCTTTAGATTTAGTCTTATTTCCCAGACAGGAACTGCCACTTCGAATCTTTGAGCCTCGTTACAAGCAACTAGTTGATGATTGTATGCTTGATGATGGTCAGTTTGGAGTATGCTTGATTGATGAAACAAATTATGTAAGTGGTTGGAACTCTCCAAAATCAGTTGGAACAATTGCCAAAATCACAAAGTGTGAAGATATAGATCTTGATGGATTACAACTTCACATTGAAACAATTGGAAGAAATTCATCTAGAATTAAAAAAATTATTCCACCATCAATTTCTCAACCTGCAAACTATGATCCACTATCAGTAGAAGGACATCAAGAAATATCTGAAATGCATGAGAAAGTTGGAACTGAAGAGAAAATGTACATTCAAGCAGAAGTTGAAATGATTCCAGAAATTGATGATAGTATTCCACTAGAAAAATGGGAAAGACTAGTTGAATTATGGAAAAAGAAAATAATTACTCAGGCATTACCACAAATTGTTGAACCACATGCATTAGATCATGTTTTAGAGCAATACTATCTTACAACTGATACCCCTTCAATTGATTACATTTACTCTTTATCTGCACTTGGTGCAAAAGACCCAAACGAACTTCAGCCACTTCTTGAGGCTACAACAATGAATGACTTGATCCAAAAAGTGGAAGAATTACTGACAGTAAAATAGTCCTTGGTAAATGAGAAAATGTTGTCACTAGCTAAACTTGGAACTTTTACAATCGCTGCATTTTTGTTGTTTCCAGCAAGCAGTGTTTATGGACATGGATTGGGACTAGATACTATTTCTTCAATAGATATCCAAGGAAAAGAAATTTCCATCTCAGTTGAGATGCCAATGTATTTTGAAAACAACCAAGAACAAATTACAATTACTGCAACTGAAGACGAAACAAAAGAAAATGCAAAAAACGTGACATTTCTGATTGGTTTGTTTCATGAAAATGAAATGATTTTCAGAAACTATTTCTTTACCGAAAATGGAATTCTACCAATCAAGGTAACACCAACAAAAGAAGGAGAAATCACAATTCATGGAGAACAAGATTCCTTACTTGGAGCATGGCATGGAACTGAATCTAATCCTATAGAGATTACAGGACCTTTGTTTGATTCATCTGGATTGTACAATTTTGAGATTGAAGTTAGAACCCTTGATGAACCAACTAACATTATCGAAGATTCAGGCGTCTATAATGCTGATTTGAGCATAATTGGAACTAGTTCTTTCATTCAAAAAGACGCTGAAGATAATGATGTCCAATTTCGTGTAAAATCATACTTTGATAAAATTACTAGCCTACAATATGATCCTCAAGCAAAAGAGGTAAGATTTGAGATGCCCTTTGATTGGAGTGAAAAACAAATGTCCCACATACCAGTAGTCCATGAAGAAATTCATTTTCCAAAAGATTTTACTGAATTCTTGTCTCCTAGTTATACGGGATATGCAAATGGTATAGAATTATTCAAAGCATCAGTAACAACTGATGATTATACAGAAGATGATGAAAGAATAGTTCACTTTGTTTTACTACAAGATCACCTTAGATTTCTAAAAAATGAAATGAAAAAATTAGACAAGCCACTTCCTGATAATATTATGTTTACATTGTCTACTAGTGAAAACATATCTTTTCCGTTAACTGCTTATACAAGAAGTGAAGACTTTCAAGTAAATCTTTCATGGGATCCTTTAGAAGTTGAACCTGGAGTTAGTACTAACTTTATTTTTACAATTAGAGACGGACCAACTGGCGAACCACTGAGAAATTCTGATTATACATTTGTAGTAATTCAAAATGGTAGGGAAATTTACCGTACAACAGGTACAGCACAAGTTGGTGGTGAATTTGAAAAATATACTTTTGCTGAAGATCAAACAGGCCCTACAATAATTAAATTTGAAAATATCCGAAACACGGGACAAGAAACTGAATTTGGAATTGTTGTTGCACCAGAATTTGGAACGATTGTCATACTAACACTTGTAATATCTATGATTGGAGTGATTGTCTTTGGTTCTAAACAAAAATTATACTTCTCAAATTCATGAGTTAACTAAAAAATTCCAGAATCACTAAAATTTATTCTCATATCATCGTGTTGTAAGTAGAACAATGTTGGTACAAGAGTCGAATGTACCAGAATCATTTAACTACCCTGATCACAAATTATAGTAGATGAAAACCAATTCAAAATACATTACTGCAATAGTAATACCTTTGTTGGCATTTGCATTATTGTCTATGAGTTTTGGAGACGCTTATGCACACAAGATGGATGTAGCAGGAGACTACAAGATTGAAATTGGTTGGGATGATGAACCACCAATCCAAGGCATGGAAAACGCAATAGAGTTTGTAGTTACCCATGCAACAGAAGCCGATAAGATGCAGGCAGAAAAAATGCATGAAATGATGGGAATGGGAAATAATATGCATATGCAAAAACACAATGAGGAAGATATTGGTGATAAGATAATTCCTATACTAAGCCAGTTTGATTCAGATAAAATCACATCTTCTGTAGCAATTTCTCAAATATCTAAGATAGTTAACGAGCAAGAACCAAGTGACAGTACAGGAAAAGAGATCAAAAATCTAATTGATGATGCACAATCTAATATAATTACAAATGATGATGCAATATATGCCCTAATTGATATGCTAGGGACGGTACAATCTAGCAACATGGATCATTCTAACATGACTCATGATAATGAGCATAACATGAACGAACACGGTTCTATGAAATCTGAGGATCATGATGAAGGGGAAGGAATACCCGGATTGGAAAACACTGTAAATATCACTGTCACCATAAAGGATAAGACAAAGATGACATCTCCATTGGAGTCTCAGATTGATGGGATTTACCATGGCAAATTTACTCCTGCATCTACTGGGTATCCAGTTGTTCACATATCAGGAATGATTCATGATACAAAAGTAGATTTGGATATGCATCCTGAAGAAGTAGAACCACTTAGTACACTATCTCCCTTAAAACAAATTAGTCATGGAATAGATCCAAGCGATGTTCAATGTAAAGAAGTACTAGAGCTTTTCATGAGAACACATGAAGATACAGCAATATGTGCAAGTAATGAATTAGGACAAAAACTCATGGAACTTGGTATAGTAGATTATTACTAGCTAACAATCCTAGTTTTTCATTTTTTTATAACTAGAAATTATTTTTTGGTTCAAACATCGAATGTACCAGTGTCCTTTAAAGATTTAGAGTACTTCTAAAATTAATGAACAAACTAGTTCTGCTAGGATTAATGAGTATTATAGCTCTAGCTGCTGTATCATATGCAGCAATTCCTGCACAAAGTGTTGAGACAGATAATACCAAACTTCATAATAGAGGAAATCTTGCTTTCAAGACTATTCCTGCAAATGACTACATGCACCTCTTTGATAGCACTCCAGATACATTAGCTGGAGGACATTTTGCCATAAAGGTAAACTGTGATGAAAACGGAAACGGTGCAGTTGATGTCCTAATGGGAGTAGCTCCTGAAATGAATACAATCAAACTAACTATGGAGGATAACATGGTACATGAGTTATCAACTCATGGTCAAATGTGTCTGTATCACATTGATCTTCCACCAGAGGACAGTCCAGACATGAAGGTTACGGACATTGCAATATCCAATCCTTCTGATCATAGAGTTCGACTCGGCCCAACTGCATCATATACAATATACGTGAATGCATGGGGCGAACAAGTTGAAGAAGAAGATCATCACGGTTAGGAACAAACGATATTCCTTATGTGAAAAAATCTAACATTTTTCTTTTTTTAGTTTCAACTCAAACTATTTGAGAAATGATTTGATGATTATACAGATTAATTTTTAAAAACTTAAACAGAAATTATACCATTTGTAATCATATATTGTATTCCTTTGACAAAATCATCATCTGAAATCATTCCCTCTGCCCACCAACCAGCATTATTTTTTATCCATGCTGGGATCTCATTGCTACTGCTAGCACCTTGTGCTGTTGGAGGAATCTTTAGAATATTTTCTTTGATTAAATATTGAATACCGGAAACAAAGTCTGAGTCACCTATAGTTCCTTCTGACCACCATTTTGCATTGTTACGAATCCAATCCGGAATGACTAAACTATTTTTTGTACCCTCTTGTACTTTTTCAGGATTAAAAGATGCCTCAAACTCTGATCCTTTTATTTTTCCATATAGATTAATTTTTGTAAGACCTGCTTCTGATGGAGTATAGTCACCATAATATGTTCCAGGAATTTCAGAATTTTCAGTAAAAGTTATGGTTTCTTTATTACCATTTCCAATTCTGATCTGTACTTCCAAGTCTTCTGCAAGACCAGTTATGTCATTTGGACTAGTAGAAGTAGAAGATTGTAATGGAGTAATATCGTATCTTTGTTTGTCAAAATCACTAGCAATACTAAATATGACTTCTATAGTATTTTGTTCATTTGCAATAGGTGGTTCAGTTTTCCACCCTACATTAATCTTGAAATCTCCAACAACCTGAGCTTTATGTGCATATACAGGATTAGTTCCAACAAATATCATACTAACTGTGATTACTAATAACACAATTACAAAAATCTTCATTGATCTCATACGTATGTTAGATATTATTATCTTTACGTGAATTGGTACAAGAATCGAATTGTATTTTGTATTGTATATATGATTATACATAATCCAACAAAATTTAACTAAAATCTGCCAATCTATAACGCAACTAACTTTACAGTATCCATATTTTTGTTTGTTTGAAAGTCTTTTGTCATTGTAGAAACTTTTTCTGCATCCCCATCAATTACAAAAAGATCCATACATTTTTCTTTCTCAATCTTACTGTGAAGATGTGTTGTAATGAGATCCTCAAAGTTATGAGTAAGTCCAGAAACAACATGATCAAATTCATCGTTGTGTACAACCAAAAGAATAGCGTGAATATTTCCAGATAAATCAGACTTTTGTTTTTCTTCAGAAACAAATGCTCTAATCCCAGTCCTAATTGCTTCGGATCTTCCAGAAAATCCTAAGGTTGATTGCAATTTGTCCAGTTCTGATAGAATTTCATCATTTAATGAGATTGAGACTATTGGCATATGCCTAATGTTATTAATTATCTTATAAGTTTAGTAATTAATATTATTAAGATTTTATAAATTTATTAATAAAATTCAATTATTCGATGCGTGAATACTCAGACAAAATTTGCAATAATTGCAATAATAGTTGTAATTCCATTAAGTGCAATTGCAGTTTATGGAACTGATTCAGAACAACAATATTCAAAAACTGAAAATAACAAACTGCAGGTAATTTCGTCATTTTATCCTCTTCATGAATTTGCAGAAAATGTTGGACAAGAAAAAGTTGATGTAAATTCAATTGTTCCAATTGGAGTTGAACCTCATGATTGGGAACCAACAATTAAGGATATACAAAGAATGCAAAAATCTGATCTAATAATTATCAATGGAATAGGTTTTGAAAACTGGATTGATAATCTTAATCAAACTGGTTATCAAGGAAAAATAGTTGATACTAGTAATGGAATTTTAGTAAAAGATGCTACAGAAGATCATGATGAACATGAAAATAAAATTCAAACCCATGGAGATCCACATATATGGTTAAATCCTGTTTATGCAAAAATCCAAGTACAAAACATTGCTGATGCTTTTTCTAAATCAGATCCTAAAAATCAAGGATACTATCAATTAAATGCCGCAAAATATGTTGAAAAGCTAGATTTACTTGATTCAAAAATTAGAACTGAATTATCTCACTGTAATCATGATTTTATAGCTTTTCATAATGCGTTTTCGTATTTTGCAGATGAATATGATCTAAACCAACATACAATCATCTCATCAAATAGTCTACATGTAGAAGCAACAGCAAAAACATTAGAAAATGTAATCTCTATAGCACGAGAATTAAATGTTAAAATAATTTTTAGTGAAGAAAATGTTAATACTAAAACATCTGAAATAATCGCAAATGAATTAGGTGGAAAAGTATTAGTTTTATCTCCGTTGGAAGTTGATTCTGATGGAACTTACATTTCTAAAATGACTGAAAATCTCAATAATCTAAAAGAGGCATTATGTTGATAGTTGAAATAAACAATCTAACTGTTCAATATCCTGATGTCAAGGCTCTTGATGATGTGAGTTTTGTGGTTAATCAGGGAGATTTTCTAGGCATAATTGGCCCTAACGGTGCTGGAAAATCTACTCTTTTTGATTCAATGCTTGGACTCAATACAAAATACAAAGGTACCATCAAATTCTTTGGAAAAGATATCAAAAAATCAAAAGATTATCTTAAAGAAATTGGATATGTACCACAAAAACCAATTTTTGAAAAGAATTTTCCAGTAACTGTTAACGATGTTGTAAGAATGGGGTTAAGAAACGAATCTGACAAAAATAGAATTGATGAAATTTTACAACAATTATGGATACATGAACTTAGCAATAGAAGAATTGGTGAATTGTCTGGTGGACAGCTGCAACGAGTATTTATTGCAAAAGCTCTGGTAAACAAACCCAAAATTTTGATTCTTGATGAACCTGTAACTGGAATTGATCAACAAAGCATAGAATTGTTCTATAGTATTCTACGTGAATTAAATTCCAAACAAAAAATTACTATTATCTGGTCTTCTCATGATTTGGATGCAGTTAATCAACTAGCCAATCATGTGGCATGTCTTAATAGAACATTATTTTTTCATGGTGAATCTGAAAAATTCTTTTCTGATGATAAACTTGTCAAACAATATTCTGAGGCATCAATGCAGGAACATATGCATCATCATTAATTATGTATCTGGAAATCTTAACTTACAGTTTTATGCATAGAGCATTAATTTCTGGAATTGCTATTGCAATTCTTTGTTCAGTTGTTGGACTTTTCTTAGTTTTGAGACGTTATTCATTATTTGGTGATGCAATTGCCCATTCATCATTTGGTGGAATTGCATTAGGCTTGTTAGCAGGAGTTTATCCATTATGGACAGCATACGCTGTATCAATAGTTAGTGCAGTAATAATTACAAGAATTAAAACTAGATTCAACATATCTGGAGATGCATCAATTGCAGTACTATTATCATCAGGCATAGCAGTTGGACTAGTAATTATTGGATTATCAGGTGGTTTTACGATTGATATCTTTAGTTTCTTATTTGGAAGTATTCTTCTTGTCAGTGTAAATGATACAGTTTTAATTTTGTCATTAACTGGAGCAATTTTAATTGTAATTTTATTACTGTATAGACAAATTCTTTATTCTACATTCAATGAAGAACAAGCTAAAATAAGTGGAATTCCTGTAGAAAAAATAAATTATTTGATAGTGTTTATGGCCGGAATAACTGTAGTCACATCAATTCAACTGGTAGGTGTTTTATTAATTTCAGCATTGTTTGTAATTCCTAATGTTACGGCAATCATGTATGGTAAAGGTTTCAAACAAACTGCAATTATTTCTATAAGTTTTTCTATATTTTCTGTAATTACAGGAATTATAATTTCTTACATATTTGATATTACTCCTGCAGGAACTATTGTTTTATTATCAATTGGATTACTTGCAGGAACTATGGGAATAAAATCTACTAGATTGTTATCTAAGAATTAATAAGAGAATTCAATCTTCTTTTATCTTTAATAGTTTTCACATAAAACAATGATGTTGCAATAATTCCTAATGCGATTAGAGGTGATGCAAGTTCTGTATATTTTAATTCAAAGTCATTTGTTGATTGTACTTGGGAAGCAATAACCGGAATTTCTGTAATCTTTACTGTACCAATTTTATTTCCTTGTTGTTCTACAAACCAAACATTATCATTTCCATCTGATGTCATAAATTGCACAAATGACGTTTCAGTTGGGACTGGAACTTCAATTAAATTATTATTTTCTGGA
The DNA here is from genome assembly GCA_046758125.1 of Candidatus Nitrosopumilus sp. Lineage (GTDB taxonomy): Archaea > Thermoproteota > Nitrososphaeria > Nitrososphaerales > Nitrosopumilaceae > Nitrosopumilus. The sequence continues at coordinate 18,376 of JBHHZR010000023.1, forward strand.
TCATAAACGCCTAGATTATCTGTTGTATGCTGTGCAAACCAAACATTTCCATATCTATCAAATGTCATTCCAAATGGCAATGCATTTTCATCTGGAACTGAAACACTCTCAAATGTCTCTAAAACTGGATTAAATTTAGTTACAGCCAAACCTGTATGTTCTGCAATCCAAAGATTTCCATCCTCGTCAAAGATTAAGGCTTCTGGGGATTCAAGTGGTGTTTGGCGTGAGAATTGAGTTATCTTGTTATCTTTTGGATCAATAAATCCAATCTTACCTGACCCACTTGCAGAAAACCAAATCTTTCCATCCTGATCAATTGTTAAAGCAAATGGAAGTGATTCTCTATCAGGCAGTTTGATCTCTTCAAACGTATCAAGATCTGGTGAATACTTTACAATCTTGTCTTTGTTTACAATTGTAACCCAAACATTTCCATCAAAATCTGCTTGGATAGATATTGGAGTGTTATCTGATATGACTGGATCTAGTTTTGGAATTGTTTTAGTAGTAATTTGTTTGGTTTCTGGATCAAAGAATCCAATTTGATTTCTTGGAGTATCAGTAAACCAAATTCTTCCTTTATTGTCTTGTGTTAGAGATATAGTAGTTAGTCCATCAAATGAATATGAGGTAAATTCTTGTGTATCAAGTGAAAATTGCCACAAACGTGGAGCTGATGGATCGCTTATCCATATGGAATTCTTTCCGTCATATAATGGAACAAGGGGTTTTGCATCTTCAGGAAGATCATACTCTACAATTTGAGTTTGAATATCTGCAAGTCTTGGTTTTACAAGTAAATTCATTATTTTTGATTCATTGGCATTATCCGTTCTTTGAACTTCAATCTCTATTTGCCATTCTCCAGAAAATCCAAATGTTATGTCTCCTTGAAATTCAATTGGTCTATCTTCGTCTTGTTTGATAATTTGCATTGGAACTTCAATTGCAGAAATGTTTCTTGATGGATTTGATACTTTTACTTTAATTTGATTAAAATCATAAAGCGGCTTGTTATCAAAATCGCTTACTTTGACTAGAATTGTATTTGCGCCACTTGAAAATGGAGAAATTTCAATATTTAATTTTGTATTTTCAGTAAATTCTATTGTCTTAAAATCATAGACAATTTCTTGTGCATCAACTTTTTGTATTTCACCTGCTGGTAGTGTGCCATTTGTCAATAAAGCAACTACTCCTAATAGTATAATCCCTAATGTTGCATCAACTTTTAGTGTCTTCTTTAGTTTTTTATGCACATTGATTTTTCCTGATTGTAGATTTAGTTCTGCGGTATCTTGAATCCTGAACTGAATAATTCCTCCTAATCCAATCATTATTGCAGCAATCAAAATCTTTAGTATAATTAGTTGGCCATATAATGATTCGGTGATAAGCCCTACATCGCTTTCTAAGAACCACATTAGAGTTGGCCCTGTAATAATTACTATTCCCACTGCAATGATAAATGCAATTGAGAATCTTGGAATTAATACAAGATTCATTCTTTCTCTATTTGTTTCTTTTAATTGTGAGAGTGTTGGCAATAATGTAAAAACAAAATATAATATTCCACCTATCCATACTGCTGCAACCAAATTGTGTATGTAATCTAAAACAAGTGCGGGTGTTTCTCCACTTGCAGCACCATGCCCAATTAAACTTGAAGTTCCAATTAATACAAGTGATGCAACAAGCATTAGTGTCTGGTTTTTCTTGGATAAGATCTTTTTTCTATCTAGTCCAAACCAAATTCCTAATAAAATTACTGTAATAATCATTCGAGCTAACCACATAGTACCAAAACTGGTTTGAATTGCATCAATTGGTGAAGCTTCTAATCTGATAGTTTGAGCTGCAATCATCAAAATATTTGATGCAAAAACCAGTATCAACCCAATTCCTGTAATTAACATAAATTTTCCATGATGGAATAATTCTATCTTGTCTAATTCTTCTCTGATTATCTGTTTGTTTTGCGTTCCCCAGACAAACAAAGATCCAATAACAGCTCCCAAAACAATTGTTTCACCTACTAGTCCTGGGAATCTAGCTCCTGCTTCAGGTAAAAATACTAATTCTGATGGTGGTCCTTTTTGTCCTAACAAAGAAGGATCAACTGTAGCATCTCCTACTGCAAACAAAAATGCATCAGGAACTAAGTGTCCATCTATTTTTGATAGAGTTTTTGTTGTTACCGTGTATACTCCATCTTCTAATGGAGGGGTTGTAACAATTAGTGAATCCTCCCCTTCGTAATAACTTGTATCTTTATTATCAATTTGATTACCATTACTGTCAAGAACTTTGAGTTCACTAAAATCAATCTCTACTGGTTCTGAAAAATATGCAATGACTTCAGTAGTACCTGTTGGTGCATTTGACGTTAAACTTGGAATAGTTTCTTCTGTGAATGGATGTGCAGCTGCAAACGGAATATACATTGATGAAAAGACTAGTAAAACTATCAGAAATTTTCTCATTTAATCCTCAGTTTATTATAGATAATTTAAACAGTTTTCATAGTTTCGAAATTTGTACCACTTTCACGTAAAGATAATAATGTCTAATATCAAAGAGTACTTGTGAAAATCATAATTTTTGGTTTTATTGCATTATTATTTTCAATTGGAATGATACTACCCTCATTTGCACATACTACTGTAGAGGTTCAACAATACAAAATCGAGGTAGGTTGGGGAATTGAACCTCCTGTAGTTGGAATAAGAAATGATCTTACATTCAAAATTACTGAACCCGGAGACACTGAAGGTTCGTACAAAGGAGTGATTAGTGCTTTTAAAAATCTAGATGTTGCAGCTATGTATGGTGGTGCAACCAAAACAATTGATATTGATTCTGATCCAAGACCTGGTTACTATTTCTCACCTGTAATTCCAACTAAGACTGGTAGTTATTTTATGCATTTGAAAGGAAACATTAACGACACTCCAGTTGATGTACAAATTCCAGTTGAAGATGTAGAAAGCACATCTATTTTAGATTTTCCACCCAAAAGCAGTGAAGGAACCGCAGATGTTTCTGCACTAAAAAATGCAATCTCATCTTTACAACAAGACGTATCTAAACTAAAGTCTGGAGAAACTGAAGTTACATCTGATGGTGGTGTAGCATATGACTTTGCAATATTTGGATTATCAATTGCAGCAGCAGCAATTATCTTAGCGATAATTGCTATGGTAAAAAGAAAATAGAAAAGAGGAATTCCTAAAATCTTGGAATGACTCTAGATTTTGCAGTTACTGCA
>JBHHZR010000024.1:0-21570 GCA_046758125.1 Candidatus Nitrosopumilus sp.
TTTTTATTGATTAAATTCTGTTAGTCCACACTTTCCACATGTGTGTCTATCTTTATGCTCTGACATGAATACTCCTTTTCCACATCTTGAACAAATCTTTCTAACTCTTGAAACTTTGTCTCCATCAACTTTGTAGTATGCATAAACATTTGGGCTAGAACCTTTTTTGCCTGCCATTATTCAGATTTCTCCTCTTTTTTTGATTCTTCATCTGGCTTTTCTTCATCTTTTGCTTCTACATTCTCAACTGGTTTCTCCGCTGTTTTTGTTTCTTCACCTTCAACTGGTTTTTCTTCTGCAGGAGCTTCTTCGGATGGTGCTGCAGCTTCGGCATCTTTTGCTTTTGATTTTTCCAATCTTGAGAAAATTGTTGGGTTGATGTGTTTTTTTGCTAATCCTTCATCTTCATAAACATAGAAAGTTCCTGTAATGGTTGGTTTTCCTACATGAGTTTTTAGTCTCATTGGGATTACCACCTTTCCATCAAGTTTGAATTCTTTGGTAATCATGTCAACTGCTTCGAGTTTTTTGAGTTTCCCTCCTAATCCTGCAAAATTGCATGTAATCTCTCTTCTAGATAGGAAGGTGTTATCTACATCTGTGATAGTCTCAATAATAGACATGTATCCCAAATCCTTTGGACATTTCATATAAACCTTGATTGTAACTAGCGAAGAAATTTAAGAAATTTCTTCGGAACTATCTTATGGAGCGTTATTTACTTCATTTTAAAAATACGAACTATTTGCCTCAAAATTGTAGAGAACTTGCAAACAAAGCACGAGATCTTGCATCTGATATGAACGTATCCGTGAGACTTGCTAGAGTGGCTTCCAAATTTATTGAATTTGATGTAGCTGCAGAAAAAGAAGATCTAGATCCGCTTGTTAAAAGATTGTCTCCTATTGGAGATATTGATAATATTCGACATGTTGTAGAAGAACAAATAGAAAAAAATCAAGGAATCAACGATGGGATATTTTATTTTAACAATGAAAGATTTTGGGAATGTCATGAAGCATTTGAAGGAGTCTGGAATCAATGTTATGGAAGAGAAAAAGAACTAGTTCAAGGTATTATTTTAGTAGCAGTTGCATTTGCTCATAAACAAGAAAATGAAGAAAGCATTGGGATTGGAATGCTAAGTAGAGCTCTGAACAAATTAGGAACTTCACCATCCATGTATCATTCAATAGATGTGGATAGAATCAGAAAAAAAGCAGTTGAAATGCAACAAGCAAACAAATTGACTAGATTTGAGATTTGATTAATTCCAGAGATTTTGAAACTACTTCTGCACCTTGAAGCAAACCAATGCTTCCTTTTTTTGCCTGTTCTTCAGTCATTCGCGTAGTCCCATCATTTTTAATAAAATCTCCTGAAACTAAAACTGGGACAGGATCATCACTATGTCCTTTGTTGATACATGGAGTTGAATGATCAGCTGAAATTACAATTGCAACTTTACTTGAATCAATGTTTTTGACTAGAGTTTTGAAAAATCTTTGGTCGATTTCTTCTATGTTTTTCATCTTGCCAATTGCATCTCCATCATGACCAAACTCATCTGGTCCTTTAAGATGAACATAAATTGCATTTTGAGTTTCCATTGATTTTGCAGCTACTCTTGCCTTTTCTTCATAATCGGTTAAACCTCCAGCTTCAAATGCTTTCATCTTAAGAACTTCTGAAATTCCCAACTCAACTGGCATGTCTACTATACATGAAAAATTCATAGAATATTTTTTATTAATTGGAATAACATCTGGATATTTGTTGCCTGCATCCCTAAGTAGAATACAGCTAAGTTGTTTCTTATTTTGTTCTCCTCGTTTCTTGTTGATCTGACTATCTTTCATAATCTTGATTGCTTGTTCAGAGAATTCATTTACAATATTTGCAGTATTTTTAGCATCTTCAGTTTCATCTAATGGTAAACATTTTTCAATTTTCAAGAAATCTCCTACAGCTTTTGCTACTCCCATGCCACCAATGTTGCTATATGCGGGATCTGTGTTTGTTATTCTTGAAGATAATTTTTTAGAGTTTGTTCTAATTCTTACTGTTACTCTATGTCCAATTGTCGGTGAAACTACAACTGTTGTATCCGGATGTGAAAATTTTATCTTCTCTTCAATCTCTTTTGCAACCCCGTCTGCATCCTCTTTTTCAATATGTCTTCCTGCCCTTCTGTCTATGATCACTTGTTCATCATCTAATGTTGAATAATTTCCCCGTAATGCTAAATCCCCATCTTTAAAATCAATCCCAATTCCTATAGCTTCAATAACTCCACGACCTGCATAGTCTGAATGACTGAATTTGTATCCTAACATGTTGAAAACTGCAATATCTGATTCTGGTGCAATTCCTTTCCCAACAGAAATTACCTCGCCAATAGCACCATTGCTTGCAATTTTATCTAAAATAGGTGTATTTGCAGCCTCTAGTGGCGTTTTTCCATCTAAATCTGGATGTGGAAGATCTCCTACCCCATCTAAAAGAACGTAAATCATATGAACATCAGAATTATCCATATTTTCTCCCCTGTTTATCCCAGATCTGAATCTCTCCTTTAAAGCTTGCAACAAAAAATGCGATCAGAATTTATTTTACCAGAATAGATTTCAATTTTCAAAAAATATGACTTTTTGATGAAAGTAGCACTTTCTTAATCTTGTAAAAATTATTTACAAAAATTTTTTTGAATTTTGAATTTTACAAGATCTTAGTAAACGTTTTAACAGACATTTACTTCCAGTTACAATTATGGGAGATATGCGCAAAGATTATGTTTCTGAGCGTTTCATGATTGTATCTAAAAAAAATGATAAAGTAACTGATCCAAAAAAATCTCCTTATGCCCCTGGAAATGAATCTATGACAAATCCTTCTGTTTTGTCTCTTGTTGCAAAAGATGGAATGCTACAACGACTTCAAGACAGTGAAGATGAACACGTCGAAGGTTGGTCCATTAGAGTTTTTGAAAGTAAAAATCCAATTGTTTCAATTAATACTGAAAATTCTTACAGTGATAGACCTTTCTATAGTGAACCTGCATACGGTTATCATTACATAGTAGTTGCATCTCCAAACCAAAAAGATACCTTTGCAACAATAGATCCTGAACAATGGTCAAATGTTCTAGTTGTTATTCAAGATAGATTAAGATGGCTTTATACCCAAAAAGGAGTAACTTATGTTTCTGTTTATGCTGATCAGGGGGAATTATCTGGAAGTAAAAATCCACACCCTCATCTCAATGTTCTAACATTTTCTACAATTCCTCCAATAATTGAAGAAGAGGCTGAATCGTCTCACAAAATTCTTAATGAAAAAGGTGTTTGTCCTATGTGTCAGACAGTAAATGAGGAGATTAGCGGTCCAAGACAAGTTCTTCAAACAGAAGGATTTATTGCATTTTGTCCATGGTCTCCTTCATATCCATACGAATTTTGGATTTCTCCCAAAAAACATACTACAAGTTTCTCAAAAATAACTCAAAAAGAAATCAATGATCTATCTTTGATTTTAAGAGCTACTTTAGGAGGTCTTTCAAAAAGCGTAAAAAACGTTTCATATAATTTGGTATTTCATCTTTCTCCTGAAAAGAAAAATAGTAGACAAATTCATTGGCATATTGAAATTTATCCAATCACAAAATCTTGGTCTGGATTAGAGCGTGGATATGGAATTTTCTTAAATGATATCTCTCCTGAAGAGGCTGCAGAAAAACTTGGTGCAGCTTGCAGAAAAGAATTAGCCAACCTAGTTGGAATTATCTGATTTTTGAATGGTTTATTTATTAACTAAAATCTGTTAGAATTATGGCAATTGAGAAATGGCTTGCAATTACAAGTGTTGGTTTGTTTGCAATGTTTGCAGGTGAAATGATTGCACTTTACAACTTTATGATTGAAGTGCCTGCTGATTTTGAGTTTGCACAAGTATTTGATGCTAATCCAAAAATAATTCAGTTTGTTTCAATTGGAGCTGGTCCAGCTGGTATTTTAGCTGGTGTTGCATTTATTATGTCAAAACATTATGGTTCAAAACCCATTGGTGCAATGATTATTGTAGGAGGAATAATTTTGTTTGTTGGAATGATTATAATTAATTCAATGTTGCCAAAAATTCCTGATGAATATGCTACATATACAGTAAAGCATATTCCACTTTTGTTTATGATGCTGTCTGCACTTGTAGTTGCCGTAGGAGCTTATCTGATCAAACATCAAAAACCACGTCCTAAAAAACAATATTTCTAATTATGATCAAATCTTAATTCACTTGCGACATTTTTGAATCCAAGTTTTTCATAAAACGGTTTCACATTATCTGTGCAATCTAAAATTGTCTTGTAACAGCCTCTATTTTTTGCTATGTCAAGAAGATATCTAATAATTTTCTCCCCAATTTTCTGTCCTTGGAAATTTTTATCTACTACTACATCTTCAATATGGCCTACCTTTCCTCCTTTGTGAATGAATTTTTGTTCAATTAGGAGTGTCGTGGCTCCAATTATCTTCCCATCTAGTTCTACTACAGCTACTATATGATCTGGGTTTGAATTGATCCTCTCAAAAATTTCTTTGGCTCTGTTTTTGTCGATATCACTTGCTTGTCTTAATGAATCAAGTGTTGTTAAAAATCCATTCCAGAGATCTTCTTCTTTTAATTCTCTGATTATTGGGTCACTCATTTTTTTCAGATCTTTCCAAGTTTTTGAATATGGTCTTGATATGCTTTTTTGTATGATGATTTATTACCAATATCAGTAAATCCTCTCTTTGAGATGAAACTACTGACTAGTTTTTTCTTACTCATTGCTTTCTTTATAACATCGTCCATTCCATATGGTTTGTTTTTTGGAATCAACTTTAACACTTCAGACTCCATTACATAACATCCCATGTTTACATTGGCTTTGATCTCTGGTTTTTCATTCCAGCTTAGAACTTTGCCCGTTTTAGAAGTTTCAATAACCCCATAAGGTAAATTGGTTTTGTATTCATTTAGACTCATTGTAACAAATGCTTTTTTCTTTAGATGTTGTTTTACCATATTTCTTAGACTGAAATCATAAATTGAATCTCCATACATACAAACAAAAGTGTCATCTATGAATTCTTCTGCAGTTTTTAGCTGACCTGCAGTAGCCAATGGTTTATTGGAAATTGCATACTCTATGTTAACCCCAAATCTTTTTCCATCTTCAAAATAATCTTCAATCGTTTTTCTAAGATAGCTAACACATAAGACAATTGATTTGATTCCATTTTTTCTTGTCCAATCAATTAGATGTTCTAAGATTGGTTTTTCACCCAATGGCAACATTGGTTTAGGAAGAAAAGTAGTATATGGTTGGAGTCTTGTACCTAATCCTCCAGCAAGAATTACTGCTTTCACAAATGCTGTTTGATGACTGACTATTTATGTTCAAGGATGTATTTTGACTAGAATTTTATCTGAGAATTTTTAAAATTTTTTTCAAAACATTTTTTGGATTTTCTCCAAAAACTATGATCATAGGTTCCTTTCCAAAATCCCCTCTGTGAAATACAACATCAGGTGTTTTCTTTGAGTTTTTGATAGCACTTTTTATTCCCCATTCTATTGTGGAGCCTTTAAATTTGATATTTTTTGGTTCTTGGTTTCTGTCATAACATAATGCTATTAGTTTTAATTTTTTGATTTTTGATATGGTTGAAGATTGATATTTCAAATTTATTGCAGAACAAATTTGAGGAAATCTTTTATTCATTATTAGTAATGCTGTGGCAACATGTTTTGAACCTCCATATGCTAAATCCCCTGCAACCAAAACTTGTTTTCCTGCTTTGACAATTCTTCCAGAAATTCCTATAATGTCTTTTGTTGATTTTGGTTTTTGTTTAGAATATACAAAATTTGTTTGACACTCTGGAATATTTTTGTAGATGTTTTTAATTTCTATGAATTCATCGATTGCATCTGATAATTCTGAATTAATGATATCCGAGCTTCCAATGTTTGTAATTGTAATTCCTTTACCAATGTTTTTTGAATTCTGTATTGAATCATAAGTAAACTGTTTAGCGAACTTTACTGATTCTTTGATAGTTTTATTTTTAACAAGTGCAAAAAGTATTGCTGCAGAATAATTGCATCCACTTCCATGATTTACTTTGGGAATTTTATTTCCTGAAATAAAGTATCTGTTATTTTTTTCTAGCACAAAATCAGATATCTGATTTTCTTTTGTATTGATGCCTGTAATCACAATGTTTTTTGCACCCATTCTTTGGATTTTCTTTGCAGCTTTTTCTAATTGATTTTTTTTATTAATTTTTGTTTTTGATAGAATTTCAGCTTCGACTTTGTTTGGTGTTATTACTGTTGCAAGAGGGATTAGCATTTTTTTAAAATCTTCAATGGCTGATTTTTTAATTAATGTCCCTCCTGTGGTTGATTGAATAATGGGATCAATAACTATCGGAATTTTTAATTTTTTTAACTGATGGTACAACAATTTGATGATTTGTGAATTATACACCATTCCAATTTTTATTCCATCAATTTTAAAATCTGAAATAATTAATTCTAGTTGATTTTTTAGAATTTTTTGTGATACTGGCTCAACCATTCCAAAACTTGACGTGTTTTGACCAGTAATTGCAGTAATTACAGTAAGGCAATGTGCATTTAATGATGAAAAAACCTTGATATCGCTTTGAATGCCTGCACCCGATGAAGAATCAGATCCTCCAATTGAAAGTAAGTTCACAATATTTTCTTATTTAGAGTACAATTTAGATTATTAAGATGATGCCTGTGTTACACAATCAAAAGAACAGAATTCATCCTTCATACTGTAAAATTCCCTGCCACAATGTTTGCATTCTCTAATTGTTCTCATTTTGATCTATATTGTTTTTGTAACATATAAGATCGATCTATTTTCTTAATATAGTGTTAAGAAGCTATCTAGCGATCAACTATTTTCTGAAATTTTCGTGATTGTTTAAATCAGGTAATGCCATAGATTACTTTATGGCTACTCAAATGACCGCAGCTAGACGTGGTGTTGCTACTGATGAAATGAAACAAGTAGCAAAAGATGAAGATGTTACACTTGATTGGCTAATTCCAAAAATTGCACGTGGTTCAATAATTATTCCAAGTAATAATACTAGAACACAAAAAATTCACAATGTTGGGATAGGTAAAGGTCTTAAAACAAAAGTAAATGTCAACATTGGAACTTCTACTCTAAATGTAAACTTGGAAGAAGAAATTGAAAAAGCTAAGATTGCAGTAAAGTATCATGCAGATACTATCATGGATCTTAGTGATGGTGGTGACGTAAAAAAAATACGTCAAACTCTTTTAGACGCTGCTCCGATAACTTTTGGAACTGTTCCAATCTATGAAGCATACAATTATGGTGTTGAAGTTCACAAAAATCCTTTGAATCTAACTGAAGATGATTATCTAAACGCATTTGAAAATAATGCAAAAGACGGCGTTGATTATACCACAATTCATTGCGGAATAACAAAAGAGATTGCAAAACGAATTCTAAAAGTTCGGCGATATGGTGGTGTTGTAAGTAAGGGTGGAACTATTACTGCAGCATGGATGCTAAAACATGACAAAGAAAATCCATACTTGACTCATTATGATTATCTGGTTGAATTAGCCAAAAAATATGATGTGACATTTAGTCTTGGAGATGCACTAAGACCAGGCTCAATTTTGGATTCTCATGACGAATTACAAGTTCAAGAAATGATCAATATTACTCAATTAACAAAACGTGCTCATGAACAAGACGTCCAAGTAATGGTTGAAGGTCCAGGACATGTTCCACTAAATGAGGTTGCAGCAAATGTTAGGCTTGCAAAATCATTAATTGGTGATGTCCCATATTATGTTCTAGGTCCATTGGTAACTGATATTGCATCTGGTCATGATCACATTGCAAGTGCGATTGGGGCTGCAGTTTCAGCAAGTGAAGGAGTTGATTTGTTATGTTATCTTACTCCTTCTGAACATTTAGCTTTGCCAAACACAGAAGAAGTAAAAACAGGACTCATAGCATACAGAATTGCAGCTCATGCAGGTGATCTTGTAAAAATTCGTGATAAAGTAATCAAATGGGATATGGACATGACTGAGGCCAGACGAACTCTGGATTGGGAAAAACAACTTGCATTATCCATCGATCCAGAAGAAGCAGCTAAAATCCACAGTAGGACTGGACAGCATCCTGGAAATAATGTTCCTTGTACTATGTGTGGTGGTGCTTGTGTCTATATGATGTTACCACAACAAAAAAAATATGAAAAAGAAAACAAAAATTTACAACAACTTGAATAATACTTTTTGAAGACTAGGAACTGTTTCAAAATTTTCTAATTCGTCTACATTTATCCACTTAAACTCTGAATTTTCCCAATTAAGTTTGATCTCTGGATTTTTTGCTTCAAACAAAAATGGAAATATCTCCCATTCATGATTTTCATATTGAGGTGAATGAATTCTCATCTCTTTGGATGATTTGACAAGTTTAATTTTATCTTCTGTAATTCCTACTTCTTCAAAAATTTCAATTATTGCTCTTTTTAGTGGTTCTTCATTTTTTTCTATAATCCCACTAACTCCTGCCCACAAACCTTTCATTGTTTTTACTTTGTCACTTCTTTTTAGAATTAGTACTTTATCATCATCTATGATAAAGGACGTCACTATTTTAGTTGCTCGCATATCCGTTATTTTTCAACGGCTTTGACCATTTTTGTTAGTTTTTTGTAAGATTCATCGAGGTCAGTATGCTTAGAAAGTCTCTCTTGACAATCCTTGATGTAATTTATCACCTCTTCAGTCTTTGATTCTTGCACATCGGTGAGTAATCTCCCAATATCCTTCCAAAGTTCTTCTGCAACTCTTCTGATTTCTGGATTTGCAATGATGGTTTCAATCAGTTCTGGAGATTCCGTCATTATACTTTCTGCTAATGTCTTTTGAACTCTAAATGTAGTTCCTGACATTTTTTCAGTTAACAATACTTTTTCATCTTTTGAAATGATATTTGCAAAAACAAGATTCATCAAATGAGTTAATCCTAAAATTACTGCAATCTTTTTGTCATGTTCTACCGCATCAATTGTTACAAAATTTGCTCCTTCAAACAATGATTTTGCAACAGTTAATTCTTTTTTTGCATCTTTGATCGGAACTGAAATTATATTTTGACCTTTGATTGTTTTTACTCCTGGTCCAAACATAGGGTGAATACAAATTGGATTGATCTTAGATGGCATCTTTGATAATGATGATACAACTTTAGATTTTTCAGATGAAATTTCAATAAGATAAGTTCCTCTCTTCATCTCTTTTGCAATTAGTCTGATGATTTCTGGTGTTCTTCTGGTGGGAGTACATAAAACAACATAGTCTGCTTTTAGAATTGCTCCAACTAAAGAATCTGATTCTATAATGTCTTTTTTTGGAATTTTATTTTCTGAATCAAAACCTGTGACTTCAAAATTTTTACTTGCAAAATATTTTGCAAACCATTGTCCCATTTGACCTCCTGCACCAACAACTGTGATCTTTTTCTTCATTGTTTACCACTCATAATATCACCAAGTATATTCATTCCTTCAACTAGTGTGTTTTCTTCTTGACATGCAGAAATTCTGATGAAATTTTTGTAATCTCCAAATCCTTCTCCTGGTGCCACTGCTAATCCTTTCTCAAGTGTACTATTGGCAAATTCTACTCCATCAAATCCATCTTGATTGACTCGTGCAAAAAGATACATTGCTCCATCTGGAACAACAAAATCTAATCCCATCTCCTTTGCTTTCTGTGCCAACACATCTAGTCTGCCTTGTACTGTATTAGTATTGTTGGATGTATCTGCTTCCAGTGCTTTCATGGCTATGTATTGAACAGGTTCTGAGACATTTGTTAGGCATAATGCCTCTAATTTTGCCATTTTTTCTATAATTTTTGCATTAGCTATACCATACCCAATTCTGAATCCTGTCATGGCATGAGATTTTGAGAATGATTGTGTTACAATGCTTTTATCATAATTGTATCTTAGAATGCTTTTCCAATTATTTTTTGCATATTGAGAATAAATCTCATCGCTTAACACATAGAGACTATTTTTTTTAGCCAATTCAATAATTTCATCTTGTAATTTTTCTGGAAGAATTTTTCCTGTTGGATTGTTTGGATAGTTAAGCACAATCATTTTTGTGTTTGAATTTATTGTGTTTTCAATTTGTTCTAAGGATGGTTCCCACTTGTCTTCCAGTGTTGTATTGATGGTTCTAACTTTGATTCCAGAATTTAGTGCACAGTCTTTGTATGCCGGCCACGCAGGCTCAATTACGATCATTTCATCTCCGGGATTAAGAAGTGTTGTAATTGCAGTAAACACAGAAAATCTTGCACCAGGACTAACTATGATGTTATCCTGTGAAACATTAGTGTTGAATTTGCTTGAAACATATTTTGCAAGTGCATCTCTAAATTCTGGCATTCCTTTTGCTTGCCCGTATTTTAGAAACCCTTTATCAAATACTTCCTCTAAAGCATCTTTTACAATATGTGGTGGTAAAAAGTCTGGTTCTCCAACTTCCATGTGAATAATTTTCTTTCCTTGTCGTTCTAGTTCTTTTGCTTTTAAGAAAATAGAGAGATGTGTCTGCTTGTTAATTGATTGAACTTTTACTGATTCATTTAACAGAAAATTCAAAAACTTTGTAGCAATTGATTCATCAAATCCTATTTCATTACATAAAGAAATTACTTTTCCACGTAAATTCTCTTCTCGTGATTCATCCGTGACTCCTTTACCAATGCTTTTTTTGATTTCACCAATTTCCTTTGCGATGTCTGTTCTAGTTTTTAGAAGCTTTATTATCTCCAGAGTAACTTCATCCATCCTATTTCGAAGGTCATTGATATCGGACATTTTCTTACAAAACAGGCTTGATTTTTCCAGCTAATAGTGCATGATCTGCTATAGTTAAGGCAACCAGTGAATCTACTACTGGTGGTGCTCTGGGAACAACACATGGGTCGTGTCTACCTTTAACATTAAGAGTTGTTTCTTTTTTGGTCTTGATATCTACTGTGCTTTGTTTTTGTGCAATTGATGATGCTGGCTTGAATGCAACTCTCATAGTAATTGGCATTCCATTTGAAATGCCACCTAAAATCCCTCCTGAATTATTTGTCTTCGTTACAATCTTTCCTTTCTTAATTGTATACAAGTCATTATTTTCAGAGCCATGAAGTTCTGACCCTCTAAATCCTGAACCAAATTCCACTCCTTTGACAGATGGAATTGAAAAAATTGCTTTACTCAAATCTGACTCTAATGAACTAAAAATTGGTTCTCCTAATCCTACTGGAACATTTGTTGTAACAGATTCAATGATTCCTCCAAGAGAATCTCCTTTCTTTCTTGTCTCCAATATACTTGCCCTCATCATTTTAGCAGTTTTATTTTCAGGACATCTTACTTCATTTTTATAAATTGAATTTATCATTTTTGGATTGAACTTTCTTTCCATCTTTATCTTTCCAATTTGTGACGTGTATGAATTCGTTTCAATCCCTAATGTCACTTTGAGTAGTTTTCTTGCAATTGCACCACCCATAACATGAGTTGCAGTTAATCTACCTGAGAATCTGCCACCTCCTCTATAATCATTATAGTGATTGTACTTTATCATTGCAGTATAATCTGAATGCCCTGGTCTTAGTTTCGTTTTCAAATTTTCATAGTCTTTTGATTTTTGATCACTGTTCCAAATCACCATTGTAATTGGAGCACCAGTTGTATGTCCTCTAAACACTCCTGAGATGATTTCAACAACATCTCCTTCTTTTCTTTGAGTTGAAATTAGATTCTGACCTGGCTTTCTTTGGTTTAACATTTTTTGGATGTCTTTCTCATCGATTTCTAATCCTGCAGGACACCCATCTAATACTGCACCAATAGATTTTCCATGACTTTCACCAAAACTTGTCAAAACAAGACGCTGACCAATAGAACTTCCAGGCAACATACTATCAAAGCTAATGAGGCTTATAATTCCTCATTCTAAAAATTCTAATGAATTCTAAACTTCTTTTTGAAAATTAATTAGGTATGGTTAAAATATTATATTTTTTCAATTATTTTATGAAATAATTACATTATATTTTTAAATATTATAATATCGTACATATTATATGGAAAAACGTGCAAATTTTAACGCATAATTTGCGCGGCCTTGCGAAAAAGACATGTTATCTATGCAAAAGCGTAGTTGGGTGAGGAGAATGCTTTTCACTCTATACAGGGTCGCGCCTTTTACCTCTTTTAGTTAATTTTTTTGAAAATGATTTTACTGAACTTGAATTTTTCCGCCAAGATGATTTATCTCTTCAACAAAAGTTGGATATGACACTTCAACTGATTGAGGATCAGTAACAGTGCAATCTCCTACAAACATTCCTGCAATGCAAAATGCCATAAATAATCTGTGATCATTCTCTGAATTTAATTCTGCTCCACTCAGATTTTCTGATGGTTCTAAAATTAAACCGTCTTCTTTTTCTTGAACTTTGATTCCAAGCTTTACAAGTTCTCTTGATACAATTGCAATTCTATCTGTTTCCTTTAATCTTGCATGTTTTACATTTACTATTTCAACTGGATTTGATGTGTTTAATGCTAAAATTGCAAGAGGTGGAAGAAGGTCTGGCGAATTACTCAAATCAAATCTTCCCCCCTTTAATTTTTCAGGAGATTTGATTTTAATTTCTTCATCGTTCATTGTAACTCCTACTCCTAATTGCTCAATAATATCAATAAAGACTTCATCACCTTGTGGTAAGTTTCCAATATTTCCTTTTATGGTAACTTCATCTCCATTAAGTACTGCAGCAGAAAGAAGTAATGCCAGACTTGAAAAATCAATTGGAACTGTAAATGTAGTATTTTTATAAATTTGTGGAGATATGTTGTATTTTTTATATGGAATCAATGTTTGTACAGATACTCCAAACTTTCTCATAGTAGCAATTGTTGCATCGAGATATGGTTTTGAAACTAGATTCCCTTCAATAGTGAGATTGATTCCATTTTCTGTTAATGGTGCACTAATTAACAATGCAGAAATGAATTGGCTTGAAAAATTTCCAGGAATTGTAACGGTTCCACCTGAAATTTTTCCTTTAATTTTGATTGGTGGTTTTCCATCTGTTGATTCACAATATGCTCCTATACTTGATAATGCATCTAATAGTGGAAGCATTGGTCTTTTCTGTAGACTGGAATCACCAGTAAGCGTAATCTCTTGAGAAAACAAACTCGCAATTCCTGAGGCTATTCTAATTGTCGTTCCAGAATTTTCTGCATTAATTTCAGGCACATTTGTGCCTAAATTTATCGGATTTTTGACAATTATAGAGGAATTCTCAATTTCAATTTCTGCTCCAAATTTTTTGCATGCATCAATTGTTGCTCTAGTGTCCGCTGAGAGTAATACGTTTTCTACTCTGCTGTTATTTCCTGCAAGTGATGCAAGAAAAATTGCTCTGTGTGTATAGCTCTTATTTGGAGGACATACTATTATTCCTGAAATTTTTGATTTCTCAACTTTACAATTCATGAACTTCAGCCTTTTTGTTACTAATTTTTGAAATAATTATGCTTCCTTCTAATGTTGAAAATATTTTTTTGATGTTTAATTCATTTTCTTTTTTTGTTATTGCTGCAATTGCAGGTCCATTTCCAGAAACTGATGCACCAAGTGCACCTTTTTCAATTAAGGTTGTAATAATTTTAGGGTCTGAATTTAAAATTAATGCTGTTGCTAATCCATTAATGTTCATTGCTTCCCAATAGTTTGCTTTTCTTGCAAGCTCCCAAGCATTTTCAAAAACTGTTGAAAGAACTTTGAGATTTTTGAGATTGCCTCTCTTTCTATTTTTTGGAATAAATATTGCTGCAATTAGATTAGTTGGACCTTTCTCAAAATGAATTCTTTTTTTCTTTGCATTATCAGTTACATTGAATCCTCCATAATAACATGAGCATGCATCATCATATGCTCCAGTTATGCTTACTTTGGATTCAATTGATGCATCTACTCCTGCAAGTAATATCTGTTGATCAGTAAGTTTTGGTTTGAAAATTTTTGCACATGCTAATGCAATTGCTGATGAAATGGCACTTGAACTTTTTAATCCGTAACCTGTTGGAATTTCTGAATTAAGTGTAATTGTAATTTTGTTTTGATCTAACTCTTTCTTTGGAATAATTTTTTCCACTGTCTTATTGATTAAGCGAGAGCTGAGAGTCTTATTTTCTGATTGTATTGTAATCCCTTTTCCTGGACTGGTCTCAACTATTGCTTCTACTTTTAGTGCAATTCCTAATGTAGCACCTTTTTGGGTAGCAATTGCGTTTACAAGTGAAACTGCTCCATGTACTGTTGCCTTTATTTTTGCCATCAAAATCCTCCTAGCAATGCTTTTTTCATTGCGTTATAAGGTGCTTCTACTCCATGCCAAATCTCAAAGGCTCTTACTGCTTGACCCAAAAGCATCTCATACCCAAAAATAACAACTGCATTCTTTTCTTTTGCATTTTTAATAAAATCCGTATTCATTGGCATGTAAACAATATCATACACAATTGTTTTTTCGTTGATACCTTCTAAAGAAATTGGACTTTGTTCATTCTTTAAACCAATAGATGTAGCGTTGACAATAATGTCGTAATTTTTTGCAGAATCTTTAACATCTTTAATTGTTATCGCATTTGCACTCAATCCAATTTTTTGTGAAAACTCTGAAAGACTCTTGGCATTTTCTAATGTTCTATTTGCAATTGTAATCTTTTTGGCTTTTTCTTTTGCAAATCCTGCAACAATTGCTCTTGCAGCTCCTCCTGCTCCCAAAAGAAGTATTTTGGTATCTTTAATGTTTAGATTCTTTTTCTTGAAAGGATCTAGAAAGCCATCCATATCTGTATTATATCCTTTGAGAACTCCCTCTGTGTTTGTTACAGTGTTGACTGCACCAATTATACTGCATGATTCATCAATTTTTTGAAGATATTTCATCATCTCGACTTTGTGAGGAATTGTAACATTGAATCCTGCAACATTAATTTTTTTTAATCCTTCTATTCCTTCTTCAAGTTCTCCTTTAGGAATTCGGTATGCAATGTATGAACAATCTAAATTCAATTCTCTAAATGCTGCACTATGAATATTTGGAGACAATGAATGATCTATTGGATCCCCAATAACTGCAAATGTTTTCCCCATCTTATTTTCCTGAGTTATATGATTGATTTAAACTCTCAACTGTTAATTTGTTTATTTTTTTAGATTTGTAATTTTCTTTACTTCATCTACACTGAATTGGCCTGGAGCAACTGGTTTTCCTAGCGAGACATAGGTATATGGACTTCCCAAATATGGGCATAAAATTCTTGAAATTCTACCAAAATCGCCCATTGCAAATGATATCAAAGTATTGTTTCCTTTTTTATTGTATAACTCCAACATTCTGTTTGAATCAGTTGCTGATTTTGCGGTGCTTACAATTTTTACATTAGATGAAAACTTACTCATTTGATTCATTTTCTTTTTTAGTTCTGTAGAATTTGGTGTCTTCTTAAAGTCATGCCATGATACAAGTAATTTTGTCTTTGATGATTTCAGGTATTTTCTTAATGATGTATTTCTCCTTATTGTGTTAAACTCTACATCTAACAAAAAAGGATTGTATTCTGCAATTAACTTCAAAATAGAAATTCGTTCTTTTTCATTTCCAGGAAATTTTCCTCCCTCTGATTTTGGTCTAAGTGTACATACAATTTTGCTTAGATCTTTTTTAATTGCTTCTAATACTTCTGGAATTTGTTCAATTTTTAAAAAATCAAATCTAACTTCCACATAATCCGATTTTTTTAAAGCAATTTTTAATGTCTTTTTAATTTTGTGTGGGGTTTTTTCTGCAATAGATACACAAGTTTTGTATTTCATTTTATTTTTCTAATATGTATTCATCTGAGACTTCCATTCCAAAATGTCTGCCTGCAGCTGGCTTTGCGTGTACCATTACAATATCTCCTTTCTTTAGGTGTGTAACTGATACTAGTTGTCCATTTGGTTTTACGAAACGGATTGTCTCTGCATCCTGTGCAATAATTCCTCCAGTTTCTCCTCCTGCAGATGCTTTGATCATTAACATTGGTCTTCGTTCAATCTTTGATCTGCCAACTGTTGCTCTTCTTGCTTTTCCTTTGGAATTTAGAATTAATACCTCTGAACCGGTTTCAACTTCTGAGAGATAGCTAGTTGTTCCATCTGGTGAAAGTGTGTAACAATGGACTGCACCAGCATTTACTCTAAATGGTCTTGGGGATGTAAATGATGAACCAACTGATTCATTATGAACTAAAAACAAAAAGTTTGATCTACTTCCAATTAACATTCCTTCTCCTTTGTGAAGCATTGAAGCTGTATCTACACAAACTCTTTCTCCATCTCCAACTTCTTTTATCTCGATAATTTTTGCAGGTTTCATATCAAAACTTCTGGTCCCTAGATACACCATTGCTTCTCTAACTTCGTTAATCGATGATGTACTGAAAATTACTCCATCTACACCTACTTCTAAAATAGAAAACATCTTTCTCACTTCTTCAGGTGTTCGTGCAATTGCGAAAATTTTAGTGTGTATTTTATGTAGTTTAGCAATTATATTCTCAAGAGGAATAATTTTCCAATCTTTTACTTCAACTATGACAAAGTCTAATCCTTTCTTTGCAGTTGTGAGAATATTTTCAATATCTGCATTTGATAACACTTGGAATTTTCTTCCAACTTTTTTGCCTTTTGGCTTTGATGCTACTTCCTTCTCAAGAACCACATATTTTGCAGTATTTGAAGGGAAAATTGTATCGAGTTTTGTTTTTTTCTTACCTAGTTTTTTAGGATCAAGATACACCATCTTAATCCCTTCAGCTTCTAACTGGGGAAGAAATTTTGTCAATTGTGCCTGTGAAACTTTTGGCGAAATTATTAATTCCCTAGTTTTACTCAATTTTCTTCAATGCTTCCTTTGCTGTTCTCTTTCTGAAAATTATTTCAGCTAATGCTTCTACTATTTTTTCAGGTGTTTTATGTGCAAAGATGTTTCTGCCATATGTAACTCCTTTAGCTCCTGCAGTCATAGCATCTTCAGTCATTTGAAGAATGTCTAAATCCGTTTTTGCTTTGGGTCCTCCGGCAATAACAATTGGAACTGGAGTACTCTTTACAATTTTTGCAAAGGAATCAATATCTCCAGTGTATACTGTCTTAACAATATCTGCACCACATTCTGCTCCAATTCTTGCAACATGTCCTACAATTTCGGGATCATGTGGGTCTTTGATATTTTCACCTCTAGGATACATCATTGCTAAAAGTGGCATTCCCCATCTGTGACATTGATCAGCTGTCATGCCGAGCTGTTCTAACATCTCTGGTTCTTCTTTACCTCCAATGTTGATATGCAATGATACTCCGTCTGCTCCTAATGCTACTGCTTCTTTTACAGTGCCAGTTAACATCTTGCGATTAGGAGATAATGACAATGAGGTGCTACTTGAAAAATGAACTAAAAGACCAATTCGAGTTGGTTTAGGTAATGTTTTAAGAATTCCTTTGTTAATAATTACACTTGTGAGACCATGTCCTTCACATTTGTAAATTGTAGAAGCCGGATCTTCTAGACCCTCAATAGGTCCGTTTGAAATTCCATGATCCATCGGAACACAAAGCATCTTTCCTTTCTTGAGAATACGATTGAGTCTAATTTGATTACCAGATACCATGAGATGATCTCCTTGTTGTGCCCTACTTAAAAATAACGTGAATCATTAAACTCAGGTTAATTCAAACTCGAGCCCAAATCCCACATTTTGTTTGATTCATTTCTCAACCTTTTTTCTATAAGAATTAAATAGAAACGCAAAAGGATGAAAGACAATTGAGTCAAACCACTGAACAGCTACAAAAAAGCGACATCAAAGACATTTTAGAAAATTCTCTTAACGGCCAAAGGCCTGGACCTGAAGACTGCATGAGACTATTGGAGTCTGACGATGTCCATTTGATGGGGCTTGTTTCTGGAGACATTACTAGAAAACAATTTGGCAAAAAAGCATCTTTTGTAAATAACATCATTTTGAATTATACAAATGTCTGTATTACTGATTGCAAGTTTTGTGCATTTTATAGATCTCCTGGTGCTGAAGATTCCTACACATTAACACTTGATCAAATTGAATCTAGAGTAAAAGCTGCATGGGATATGTTTAAGATCCGTCAGGTCTTGATTCAAGGTGGACACAATCCTAATCTATCCATTGAATACTATGAGGATGCATTTAGATTGATTCGAGAGAAATTCCCACAAGTTGGAGTTCATGGATTATCTGCTTCTGAAATTGATATGATTGCAAGAGTTGAAAAATCCTCAACAAAAGAAGTTTTGGCTAGACTAAAAGATGCTGGTTTGCAATCAATACCGGGGGCTGGTGCTGAAATCTTAGTTGATTCAGTCAAAGATGTCATTAGTCCAAAGAAAATTACTAGTGATGAATGGATTAGAATTATGGATGAAGCACACACAATTGGACTTCCAGCATCTGCAACTATGATGTATGGTCATGTTGAAAACAACAAAGACATTGTTGATCACTTTTTCAAAATTGCAAAACTCCAAGAAAAGACCAAAGGCTTTATGGCATTTATCCCATGGAATTTTGAACCAAACAATACTTTGATGCATGAAGAAGGACTAGTTGAGTATGGTACTGGTGGTGCACAACTTTTGAAGATGATTGCAATTTCTAGACTAATCTTTAACGGCTTAATCCCACATATTCAATCTTCATGGTTGACAAATGGAATTGGTATGGCTCAACTTGCTTTGCAATATGGTGCTGATGACTTTGGTGGAACCCTTATTGGAGAAGAAGTTGTTTCTTGTACTGGTGCTCGTTCAACTGAACTAACTGATAAAATTATCATAGATGCTATTCATCAGATTGGTTATCAGGCAGAAGAGAGAGATAATTTCTACAATTCAATTTCAATATTATAATCCATAATCAGACCACTTGGAATCAACTAGATTCTTTGTTTTATCATCAACTTTTACTTGTTGTTGAATTTCTCTTTCGTATCCTTCTTCTCTAGTTTTTTGTGTTGCATCAATTCCCATCTTGGAACCTAGATTGACTAGTGGTGATGCAGGATCAAGAGTATCTGTTGGAGTGTTATTGATAATTGTTGTATCTCTTGCTGCATCTGCTCTAGTTGTTATTGCCCAGATTACATCATTCATGTCATGCACGTTGATATCATCATCTACTACAACAAACATCTTTGTAAGTGAAAGTTGTCCCATTCCCCACAACCCCATCATCACTTTCTTTGCTTGACCTGGGTATCTCTTTTTGATTGAAATTATTGCAAATCCTTGGAACCATCCTGCTGCTGGCATGCTAAAATCTACTACTTCTGGATGGAACATTTGAATCAATGGCAAAAATGAACGCTCGATAACTTTTCCAATATATGCATCCTCAAGAATTGGTTTTCCAACAACTGTTGTAACATAGATTGGTTCTTTTCTTCTCATGATTCCTGTTAGTGTAAATGTTGGATATGGTTCAACTGGCGTATAGTAGCCCGTATGGTCTCCAAATGGCCCTTCTTCTCTAAGATCAGTTGGATCAACATATCCTTCCAAAACAATTTCGGCATTTGCAGGAACTTCTAAATCAATTGTTTTGCATTTTACAGTTTTGATTCCTTCTTTTCTTGTAATTCCTGCAAACAAGTATTTGTCTAATCCTTCTGGTACTGGAGCAATAGCTGAAAAAATTGTTGCAGGTTCGCCTCCAATAATTATTACAGCGGGAATTTTTTCTCCTTTATCTTTTGAAATTTCTCCATGGTTAGCTCCTCTCTTGTGTTTTTGCCAATGCATCAATACATGAGTTTTATCAATTACTTGCATTCTGTAAACTCCTAGATTTCTTACTCCTGTTTCTGGATGTTTTGTTGCAACTAATCCTAATGTGATAAATCGACCAGCATCATTCGGCCATGATTTTAAAATTGGTAAATCATCAAAGGATGCATCAGTGGATGTTATTTCAGTTACTGGCCCACTTGCTTCTTCTTTGGGAAATGATGCCGTCATCTTTGAGAGCTCTGGTAGTTTTTTTAATTTGTTTAGAAAACCTGATGGAACTTCCATCTTTGTCATATCTGTAATACGTTGACCAATTTCGGCAAAATCTATCATTCCAAGTCCTATCTCTAATCTTTTCATAGAACCAAATGCATTTCCCAAAACTGGCATATCATATCCTTTTACATTTTCAAAAAGAATTGCAGGACCATTAGCGTACATTTCTCTTCTCATAATTTCTGCAATCTCTAAATCAGAATCCACTTCAGTTTTGACTCTCTTTAATTCTCCATTCTTTTCAAGTTCTGAAATAAATTCATGAGTGTCTTCTATTGGCACAATGAGTCTGAAGTTAGTTCAAGTATAAGCTTAACTAGATTTGCGTAAAAGTGTATTTTCTTGAAATTCTTTTAACAAATGTCTTTTAATTCTCACTCGTAGGAAGAGCAGTATTGGTCGATGACAAGTGTGTAGTTTGTAAGGGAAATGGAACTATAGAATTACTTGGTTCTCAATGTCCCTTTTGCAATGGAACTGGCGAGCCAAACAAACCCGCCAAATCATATCTTGACTCTCATATCTGTCAATGTATATTTCTTGACAGAAAAAGATGTCCTCTATGTGGAAAGAGATGTCATCATGATACTCCAAACAAACCAAAAATTTTACTAAGCCCTGAATGATCTACATTGGTGGAAGTTCAGTCTTTTTGTCATGACCCCCAGAACCAAACTTGCAGTAAAAACACAATTCTGATTCCATATACTTTAGTTGTTCTACTTGAATAGCTCCAAGTTTTAGTGCAATCTTTGTTAGAATTTTGTACTTTAGTGGCATTGCTGGGATCACCTCATCCATGTATACTTTGTAATGATCGGGACAAAACTTGAGAGTTACTTTTGATGGTTCTTTGCCTTTTTCGTTTACTTGTTTTGTGAAGTTGATCTGTTCTCTAATGTATTCGTGTTTTGGACATGGACAATCTTTGCCCCCAGGATGCTTGTACGCTGGGGTGTTTTTCCAATCAAAGTCTGGGAATTCTTTTTCAAAGTCGTCCATTGTAA
This sequence comes from Candidatus Nitrosopumilus sp., assembly GCA_046758125.1. Classification (GTDB taxonomy): domain Archaea; phylum Thermoproteota; class Nitrososphaeria; order Nitrososphaerales; family Nitrosopumilaceae; genus Nitrosopumilus. The sequence goes on from JBHHZR010000024.1 coordinate 21,330, forward strand.
TTGTTATGCTGTTTGTGCATATAAAACTTGATCAAATCTGTGCAGTGGTAATCACCCAAATGTACATAAACCCCAGATTCGTCAACCAGAATATGGCAGCTGCTAAAAAAGCAACCAAAAAAGATCTTGAAAACAAGATTGCAGAATTAGAAGCAAAACTAAATCAACTTTCTACACAGCTAGCACCAAAACCAGCTGAAGCAAAACCACAGGAAGCACCAAAACCAGCTGAAGCAAAACC
>JBHHZR010000025.1:0-21104 GCA_046758125.1 Candidatus Nitrosopumilus sp.
ATCTTAAATGCCTTTTTTGCACGATCACACAATATTCCAAATACATCACTTTCAGAATACGACATAAAGTGAATCTCAGATGATCCCATTCTTGATTTGACCCTGTCATCAAGATCATATTCCTGTAATGCGTTGTTTGATATTGTGATGATACAAGTCCATACTCCCTTCTCACGCAAGTTCTCCTCCATTTGTAATAGTTTGTATACAAAGTCAGATGGATTACTCCTAGAATCTGAAAATATTACATCATACTCGTCTAGCACCAACACAAAATACTTTTTTCCTTCCTGCTCTAGTATAGACTCTATTTGTAATTGCATACAGTCAACTGCTTTGTTTAATCCCTGTGCACTAGAGAGAGACTCTCCGTCAAGGTTTCCCAAGATCATATTAGCACAACCAAATACGGTTCTTGCTTTGCGAAGATTCACAAACCTAAATGAAATCAAATCATCCAAGTTCTCACAGACAAACTTTACAACAGTAGACTTGCCAGAGCCACTTCTTCCATAAACTGAAACAAATGGAACAACAAATCCATCCCTTAGACTCATTATACTAGACACAAGCTTCTCAGACTCTGTTTGTCGTCCAATTATCTTTGATGGTAAAATCATTGAATCAAGATATCTCTTTTTAGAGAATACAGAATTTTTCTTTTCGATTTTTTCTCGAATTTCAGAGATCTTTTCGGGGGTTAGTTCATCAGCCAAAGTAATATAATCCTTACCGTAAGATACGGTACTAGTACTTTATAAGGGTATTACCACGTATTTAATAATCAAAATTTCAAGGCAAAAGTTCCACTGGCAACGCATGTATGATACAGTTGAGGATATAACAGACCAGATTTTAAGAGAAAATAGTCATGGCAGAGCACAAAAATGCTAAAAAGAGTAATTCAGGCACAAACAGAATCATTCCATGGATTGTCTTTTTGTTTTCCATATCAATAGTGCTGATTAGCTTCGTATCAGTTATTTTTCCAGCTTTAATTTTAGCATCTGATACCATAAAAATTCCAGGAATAGAACCAGTAACGCCTGATCCATTTGAGGGAGGAGTCTGGTCTGGCGGAGTCATAATAACAAGCATCATAATTTTCAGCCTAGCATTACTACACAAAAAAAAGATCAATCCACTATCCAAAATTTTTGAAAAAATATTCTCATTTGAGATATCAAAAAAAGTTTCACTAATTGCAATGATAATACTATTAGTAATTTATGTCTCAGCTACTGCCGGAGAGTTATCAGCTGAAGAGACACTAGATGATTACATCGGAGTCAAAAAGAGACTAGAGACGTGGTCGCCAGATTCCATAACATCTTTTGAGCCACATGTAAGATATTTCCTGTTATCTGTATCAATGGATGTCTTTGGCAATTACAAGGTAGTTCCGTTTCTTGCAAGCATTTCGCTGCTAGTTGTAACATATCTAATTACAACTAGAATCACACAGAAAAGATTTGCAGGAGTTGTAGCTACTATTCTTTTACTGCAGAGCTCAGTCTTTTTAACATATGACACTACGGTCTCTTACACAAATTTCTGGATTTTATTTTATCTAACATCACTATACGCAGTATACAGGTTCTGGCCGTTATCACCAGTAGCATATCTGTTATCCATTCCATCAAAATCACTGACTGCTGCATTTCTGCCAATGTCAATTTATTTTATTTTAAGAAGTGAAATATCAAGAAAGAAGAAAATCATAACTGCAGGAGCTACTGCAGGAATAATTCTTGCTGGAGGCATTGCAGCAAATCAAATTTCAGCAACGCAAGGAACAGAGGAATCATTTGATGCAAAAGAGTTTCAGATGGGTTTCACATCATTTGCATACCAGCTAAGGGGAGACGGAATGGTGATGCTGTTTATGATACCGCTGATGGTAGGATTGTTCATCGCATCAAAAAATGGCATAAGACATGCCGAGTCTATGATGGTACTAATTTCAGGAATGCTGCTTTTAGCTCCAATATTGACAGGCTTTACAAATCAGACAACCCAGCCGTACAGGTTTGTCCCGTTAGTGGTGTTTTTTGCAATAGGAGTAGGAGTATTGCTATCAAAAAGAGATCATCATAACTGATCACATGTGAATAGAAAACACATCATGTCTCTTTTAGAAAGTCTTCCCTTGATATGTTACAATCACTTAAGATAACTCCTAATAATCCAACTCGAATCTCCTTGAGTGGAACGGTGATGTATATGGTATTATTTGTGAGGGTTACATGACTTCCTTTCTGCCGTATGGCTTGAAAACCAAACTTGTTGCAAAGAATTTTGACTAGTTGCTTTCCATGTACTGGGGAGAGTTTTGTCAAGTCGCTATGATTTTAGTTGCCTTTTCTTTTAGAACTGACAGATGTAGATCTAGTGCTTTGAGAAAGTTTTTCTCTGCGTCTTGTTTGTTTTTGCCTGTACTGTATACTCCCAGTGCAGAACATATGACAGAGTAAGAATCATCATCTTCTTTGACAATAGTGGTTTTGATATCTTTTATCTTAACAGACAACTAACACTTTATCATCGTATTAATTATTAAAGTATACAGACAAACCAGCCGTACAGGTTTGTCCCACTAGTATTTTTTGCAATAGGCGTTGAGGTATTACTGTCTAGGAGACAATCCTAACAAAGGTCCACATTGATTCCAAAGTATCGCCAGGTACTACGGTATATCCGTCATGTGCAAATCTAGCAAGAACGGTATTCTTGCCATCTACATTATCAGATAAAATGGTGCTTGCAACTAATCCCTCAGAGTCAAATGTATGGGACTGGACTCGTCTTATTACCTCATAGTTTTGAGAATCAACAACAATTACAGGGTCGTTTCCGCGGGATGCCTCAAAGTCCAAAAATGATTTCATTGCAGGCCCGTTAAAGTCAGTAAATTTTGATGACTCCAAGTATGCCACTAGTACTCCATCAGAGTTTCTAACCGTAGTCTGCACAAAGATAAAGACATCATCTCCAAATTCACTCTGATATGCACCAAATGAGTTACTAACTGGAAACAAGAGAAGGACAAATGAAAATAAAATTATTCTATTCATGAGTACAACTTTGAAGTGGTAGATAATTAATTTGCTGTTTTGATGGTTTGGCCCAACAGTTCCTTGTACAAAGCAATTGCTTCTTGCTCGTCTTTTGGTCCAACTACAACAGCTGAGCCCTTCTTCATGAAGCTGACTGACATCTCATTTGTTCGCAGGGACAATCCAAGTTCTCCTTGATTGTCAACAAGAAATCCTTTTTGTCTTGCTGTGTTTGTCACAGCATCTACATCAAGATCAAATGTACTTGTAGGAGTTATAGAAAATGTTCTCTTGCCTTGATTACGTCCGCACAACTCTTCTAAGATTAGTTCTTCTTTGACAACTTCTTCAGATTTGCCTGAGCCACAAACAGGACATTCCTCTGCTCTAAATGTTCTGGTGCTGGTAAAGTCAAGGTTCTCGATGTCTATGTGCAGTATCTTATCAGATAAACTAGGCTTTTTGCCCATTACAACTTTGACTGCTTCAGCTACCTCGATTCCACCAACAATAGATAGTATAGATGGATGAACTCCTTCAATACTGCATGTTGGCATTGTGTCTTCATTTAATTCAGGAAACATGCAAAAGTAACACGCGCTTTGTTTTGGTAAAACTGTAAATGCTTGTCCTGAAACACCAACTGCAGCTCCTGTTACAAAAGGAATTCCAAATTCAACACAAGCTTTGTTTAATGCGTATCTTGCATTAACACTATCAAGTGCATCTATTACAACATCACAGCCTTCAACAACTTCAAGTGCGGTGTAATCATTAACAGAAACTGCAAGTGCTTCAATTTTACAATCAGGATTTAGTTTCTGTAATTTCTTTGCAGCTACTTCAACTTTTACTTGACCCACATCATCTTCATCAAACATTGTTTGTCTATGTAAATTGGATAGTTCAATTACATCTCTATCAATAATACGTAATGTACCAACACCCATTGCAGCTAATCTTGTTGTAATTGGATTTCCTAAACCGCCAGTTCCAACAACACAAATTTTGGCATCTTTTAATTTTAGTTGTCCTTGATAACCAATCTCTTCAAGCATTACTTGACGTGAGAATTTATCAAGCTCTTTTGCAGATAGTTCTTCTGAACCACCAGCAACTGCAGGTAAGATATAAACTTCATCATTGTCTTTTAGAACAGTGTCCATTCCACCAGAAAATTTTGCATTCTTTCCATTGATGTAGATATTAATTAACGATCGTGGTGTTCCATCATTTTCAAGTACTCTTCTCTTAAAATCATCACCCATAGATTCAGAGATCTTTGTAAATGCATCAATTAGTGAATCTGCTGAAATCTCTGTTTTTTTTTCGCCTCCACCTTGGTTCAAAACGGAAGGAATTGTGAATGTGATATATGCCATTATTTTACTACCGCCGATATCTCGCCTACATCTGCTTTCATTACTGTTGGTTTTTGTAAAACTTCCATAATTGCCTCAGTTGCTTTTAGACCATTTCCAGTTACATAACATACAACTTTATCATTTGTATCAATCTTTCCTTGTTCTACCATTTTTTGTAAAACAGCTACTGAAACGCCACCTGCAGGTTCTGTAAATATTCCTTCAGTTTGTGCAAGTAACAAGATTGCATCAAGAATTTCTTTGTTGTTTGATTCTTCAGCAAATCCATTGTATTGTTGTAAACGTTTCAAAACATATCTACCATCTCCAGGATCACCAATTGCTAAACTTTTTGCTACAGTATTTGGATTTTCAACTGGGATTACTTCCTTGCTATTTTTCTTAAATGCATCAACTATAGGTGCACATCCATGTGGTTGTGCTGCAATCATATGCATATTAGAAACATCACCAAGTAACGAAACACTTTGCAATTCCTCAAAACCCTTACAAATTGCATTAAGCATCGCACCACTGCCAACTGGAACTATCAATTGATCAGGAACTTGCCAATCAAGCTGTTCTGCTACTTCATATGCCAGAGTCTTTGAGCCTTCAACATAGTAAGAACGCATGTTAATATTGACAATACCAATTCCTTTACTGTCACCAATTTGTGCAGCTATTCTATTTGCATCATCATATGTTCCATCAACTGCAATGTAATTTGCACCATATGATAACGCTTGGGCAATTTTTGCCATTTCAATATCACTTGGAGCAAAGATGTGACATGGAAATCCTCCTTTTGCTGCATGAGCTGCAGTAGCAGATGCTAAATTACCTGTTGATGCACAACCAACTGCAGACATTCCGAATTCTTTTGCTTTTGATACTGCAATACCTGCAGGTCTGTCTTTAAATGAAAATGTTGGGTTTACAGAATCATTTTTGATGTAGAGATTTTTTAATCCTAATTTTTCTCCAAGCTTGTCTGCTTTTGTTAATGGAGTCATTCCAGCATCAATGCTAACAATGTTTGATTTGTTCTCTATTGGTAATAATTCAAAATATCTCCAGTAATTTTTTTCACGATTAGAAAATGTGTCTTTCGAAACTGAAGGAAAATCATATTTTACATCCAAAGGTCCAAAACAGTCATCACAGATATACTTGAAAGTAGACTCGTAATCCTTTTTGCATTCTCTACATTGTAGCGATATTCTAGCCAAGATCTTTTGCTCCTTTGAAAACATACATAAAAAATCCTAATATCAAATTAAGTAATACTTAATTTAAATGCTCAGAAAATTTAGTGAAAAATCATTTCAGATATAAGAAAAATTCGTGAGAAAAAGAAGATATTGAAAAAAATTGAAAAAAAATTAGATTTTATTAGATATTCTATTATGAGGAAGGTTTTTAGTGATTTTTAGAAAACTATTCTTGTGAAAAATACCAAAGTGGTGATTCCAATAATTGTTGGAGTGATCATTGTGATTATAGGATTTGTTACAATAAGTAATCAAGAATCAGATATAATGGAAGTTGAAGATGTGTTTGATAAAGAATTAACTCCAAATGAGGAGAACACACCAGAGATTCAAGAGAAATTGGAGGATATTGAAAAAATAAATTTAGAAAATGAATATTCACCAAAGCCTAGAGAATGGATAACTTCAGGACCATTCCAAATTGATCGTAGTGAATATATTTTAGGGGAAAAAATTTTTCTGAGAATTGGCGGACTAGATTATGAAGAAAAAGGACAAGTTGCTTTTCTTAGACCTCTGAATAGTACGCATTATACTGTTTATCTGACAATTCCATTTGATGGTGCCAATAAACCTGCATTCAATTATTACTTGGAACCGGGATTATCAAAAACTAGAGAAATTTGTACAGTAGATGATTTGATTGGAGATTGGAGAGTTGTATTTAGGGGCACAGACTATCCAAATTTAGAATTTAAAATTACAAAAGATATTCTTCCAGGAAGTGAAAATAATTTCCAATCAGTGTGTTAACTTATTTCTCTAAAGAATTATGAAAACAAACTCGTTTACCTAAATGACATGCGGGACCTGACGGTTCAACAAGATAAATTATTGCATCAGAATCACAGTCAACTAAAATCTCTTTAATTTTTTGAGTATTACCAGATTCTTCTCCTTTCATCCAAAGCTTGTTTCTAGAACGACTCCAGAACCAAGAATTTCCAGTTTTTTTTGCAAGCTCTAGAGATTCTTTGTTTGTGTAAGCTAGAGTTAGAACATCTTTTGTATTTGCATCCTGAACGATTACTGGGACTAGACCTCCACTCTTCTCAAAATCAATATCATCAACTGTTTTTTGCATGATAGTCACTCTATAGTTTGGTATATAATATTTGCAAAAGATTCTTTGAAGAAAAAGAGGGATCTATATCACAATAACCATGTGTTTTAGCCATGTTGATTAAAATAGATTTTATGCCAAATGTTAGAAACTATAAGTTTCGTTTGTATCCAAATTATTTACAAGAAAAAAGATTACAAAATAATCTTGCAGGCTGTCGTTGGGTATACAACAAGTTTGTAGAATACGCTCAGAAGGGATTTGTGTCAAGAAATGACTGTAATTACTATCTGACTGAATTAAAACATCAAGAGCCATGGTTGTACAAATATCACAGCAAAATGTTGCAGATGATTTCAACAAAACTAGATAATAATCAAAAGACATTGATTGAATTAAAAAAGAAAGGTTACAAGACAGGCAAAATAAAATTTATCAAATATAATGAATATAGAACATTCACATACAATCAATCAGGATTCAATTTAGAAAATCATGGTGATAAAACACTACTATATCTGTCAAAGATTGGCTATATTGAGATAAGAAAACATAGAGATATTCCAACTGGAGCAAATATCAAACAAGTAATTATCACAAAATCAAAGAGTGAAAAATGGTTTGCATGTGTGACAATTGATATTAAGGAATCAATGACAGAATTTCCAAATATATCATTTTCAAAATCAATAGGAATTGATGTTGGTATCAAGTCATTTGCATTTGATAGTAATGGTCACCAAACACCAAATCCTAAGAATCTACAAAAAATGCTAAAACCATTAAGAAGAATTCAGAGAAAGGTATCTAGAAGAAAGAAGGGTTCAAACAATCGACTAAAGGCAATCAGACATTTACAAAGAATTTATGAAAAGATAGTAAATAAGAGAAAAGACTTTCAACATAAACTATCTACACATTATTCAAAGAATAATGATGTGATATTTGTCGAAAAACTAAATTCAGTAAACATGGTAAAAAACCATAGACTAGCTCAAAGCATAATGGATGCTAGTTGGGGCACATTTTTGAAAAAATTAGAGTATAAATGCAAGATGTTTGTTGAGGTACCAGCTCGAAATACTACTATTGATTGTTCTAGGTGCGGTAATGCAGTACCAAAGAGTTTAGCAATTAGGATTCATAGATGTGATAAATGTAATCTGGTTTTAGATCGAGACTAAAATGCATCAATTAACATCCTCAACAAAGGATTAGACAAACTACCGCAGGAAATGCGGAAAGTTACGCCTGTGAAGATTGTAAAGGTCTATGAAGCAGGAAAAAATCAACAAATTTTTAGTTGATATTTCACAATCTTACAGGAATTTTCTTTTCTTTAAGATATGATTTTACTCCTTTTACTCCATGTGTTTCATAGTGAAAAATAGAAGCAGCTAAAGCAGCATCTACATTTGATTTTTCAAATACATCGACCATATCATCAGGCTTTCCACATCCACCTGATGCAATTACAGGAATAGAAACAGAATCAACAATAGATTTTGTAAGTAAGATATCATAACCATCTTTTGTTCCATCTTTGTCAATACTAGTAAGAAGAAGTTCACCAGCACCAAGATCTTCTGCTCTTTTTGCCCATGAAATTGCATCAATTCCGGTTCCTTCTTTTCCGCCATAGATGAAAACCTCAAACCAAAACTTTTTTTCATTTTCAGAAAAAATTGTCACATCATCTTTTATGTCATAGTTTCTTTTTGCATCAATTGCGGCTACTACACACTGGCGTCCAAATAATTTCATTAATTCTGTTATAACTTTTGGATTTTTTACAGCTCCTGTATTGATTCCAACTTTATCAGCTCCGTTTAGAAGAATATTTCTTGCATCATCTAATGATTTTACACCACCACCAACAGTAAATGGAATATCAATTACTGATGCAACTTTTCTTACTAATTCTTTGATAGTTTCTCTTTGTTCATCAGATGCAGTAATATCCAAAAATATCAATTCATCTGCTCCTTCATTACTATATTTTTCAGCAAGCTCAACAGGATCACCTGCATCTTTAATTGATTTGAAACGAAATCCCTTTACAACTCTGCCATTTTTTACATCAAGACAAGGAATAATTCGTTTTGTTAAAGTCATGCTACTTTTTTTGCCTCCTCAATTGAAATTTCGTTTTCATAAAGTGCTTTACCAAGAATTACGCCAAAAGGATTTTTTGTTTTAACATCTTTTACATCATTGACATTGGATATGCCTCCACTTGCAATAACATTGGCTTGGTTCAAGTTACAAGCTTGCTCTAAAGATTCTAGATCAGGGCCCTTCAATGTTCCATCACGACTCACATCTGTTAGTAAAAATTCGGTAAATCCCATATCAAGAAATTCTTTGATTGCATCAATTAGTTTGATTCCAGTTCTTTCTTGCCAACCTTTGATAAGAATTTCACCATCTTTGTGATCAACTGATATTACGATTTTTTCTGAACCAAGTTCATTTAACAATGATTTTAACAAGGGTTTATCTTTAAAAGCTAAAGTTCCTAAAACAATTCTTTTAGAAATTTTAGATACTGTGAGAGCTGTTGATTTATCCCTTAATCCACCTGCAACTTCTACAGGAATAGAAATTGAATCAAGAATTTTTTTAATAACATCAAGATTTGAACCAACTCCAAGTGTTGCATCTAAATCAACTAAATGAAGCATATCTGCACCTGCAGATTCCCATCTCTTTGCAATTTCAACAGGATTATTACTATACACTGTTTTGTGTTTAGGATCACCTTTGTACAATCTTACAACTTGACCATTCATTAGATCAATAGCAGGAATGACTTTCATTTTTTACACTCTTCAAGAAAATTCTTTATCATGATTTTTCCTACTTTGCCAGATTTTTCAGGATGAAATTGAGTTCCAATAAAATTATCACATTCAACAACAGCTGGTACTTTAATTCCGTAATCAGATTCTGCTGTAATCACATCGTTAGATTCAGGTTTTACTCTGTAGGAATGAACGAAATAAACCCACGAACCATTATCAACACCTTCAAGTATTTTTCCTGGTTTTTTAATTTCAAGATCATTCCATCCCATGTGTGGTACTTTCATTGAAGATGGTAAGACTACAACTTCACCATTAATTACATTCAATCCTTTTTCTTTTCCTTCTTCACTTTTTTCAAAAAACATTTCCATTCCAAGACAAATTCCAAGAACAGGTATACTACCTACGTAATCTCGAAATTGAGTCTTGGAGAGATCTCTAATGCTATGAATAGCAGGATCAAAATTTCCAACACCAGGAAGTAACAAGCCTGAATATTTGTTAGGTTTATCGAAATTACTTATTACATCAACTGTTGATCCTGATTTTTCAAGAGAATTCTTCAAGCTGAAAATATTTCCAGCGCCATAATCAAAAATTGCGACACTAACCATTACATTGAACCTTTTGTACTTGGAATTCCTTTTTGTTTTTTGTCTTTCATAGATGCATTTCTAAATGCAACAGCGAGGGACTTTATGGCAGCTTCGACTTTGTGATGATCATTTTCTCCATACTTTACAGTAAGGTGAATACAGCTATTCAGATTTTGTAGTAAAGATTGGAAAAAATGTTCTAAATCTTCTTTTGAGATGTCTTCAATTTTACTTCGTTTAATTGATAGAGTCAACTTTGAAAATGAACGTTTTACTAAATCAATTGAAGCTTCAGCTAGAGATTCATCCATTGGAACAGATGCATAGCTAAATCTGGTAATTCCGTTTCTCGAGCTCAATGCTTTGTCAATTGCTTGTCCTATTGTAATTGCAGTATCCTCAATTAAGTGATGCCCAATTCCATCATTTGACTTTGCATTCACTTTAAGGTCCATCATGCTGTGTTTTCCAAAAGATACGATCAAGTGATCAAGAAAATTAATACCAGTTTTGATGCTTGTTTTTCCATTTCCGTCTATGTTAACAGATACTTGAATGCTAGTTTCTTTTGTACTGCGTTTAATCGATGCCTTTCGTGGTTTCATAGTTCTCACAGGTTATGTAATCTGCTTTATTCTAAATTTAATGTCTTCGGAATCAAATTTATCGAATCTAGTACCAAAAGAGATCCATTACGCTGAAATAATTCAAGTTTTTCTTGAGGATCTTTGCTTGTTCCTATAATTCCGCAAAAAATTGTCTTGCTTCCCATATCAGTAACTTTGTTAGCCATAAGAAAATCTTCCATTGAATCTCCAACATACAGTGTTAATTCACCATTCATGCCTTTGATAGAGTCAAGAAGCGGTTTTGGATTTGGTTTTGCAAGTTCTCTTGATTCATCTTCTAAAAACATTGAATTTTTCAAATCAAATTTTTCTAACAATGTATTTAGAGAATATTTTACAGACTCTAATCCCCTACCGGTTACCATTGCAATTTTTGAATCAAATTTTTTTTGTAATTTTTTAAGCAGTGAATCACTAACAATTACATTATCTTGTTCAATTAATCCAGGTTCAGAGAATTTTGAATTATTTTTGAATAATTTTTGATATAGTTCAGGTCCATAAAATAACTGATCAAAAATCTGATACAAAGGATTGTTGTGATGTGGACCAGGATATGATAATTTTTGTTTAATATCAGAAATATCAACTTGATTTTCAAGATATCTTTCTACAGAAGAAATTCCATTAGAATCAGCATTTTTTATTACGTCAAAGATGAAGCTTGTTTGATCTTTTTCTAATCGTTTTGCAGCAACCAAGGAAATTATTGCAGCATATGTAAGATCAACTTCATCATTGAATCCACCTGTAGATTTGAAACCATCTATTATTTTAAAATCAACATCAATTGCATCATTAATGTTAGCAAAATTCTCTAGAACATATTGGGTTGTTTTTATGATTGCTAGATCATAAGATTTTGTGATATCAATTAACACACCATCGCAATCAAATATTATTGCATCAACTTTATTGAGATAATCTATACAGGAATCATCTATGTAGATTCCATCAGATTTTTTTGTTAAAGTCATCCCAAATAATCACGAATAGCCAGTAAAAATTTTGAATTCATTTCCTTTGTTCCAATTGTTATTCTTAGACAACCTTCATGTTTTCCAATTTTTCCTAATTTTCTAATAGAGATGCCTTGTTCAACTAAGGCTGTATAGACTCGTTTGTAGGAACTTCCAGCATCAAATAATATAAAATTAGCCTTAGAATCAAAGACTTGAAAGGCATCATATTTGCTCAAGGTCTCAAGAATTCTTTTTCTTTCAATTTTGATGTTTTTGGTTGCATCTTTTATTAGATTTGATTTTTCTAATGCCAAAATTCCAGACTCAATTGTAATGGTACTAAGAGGATAAGGATATTGTAAAACATTCATGAAGGCATTAGTGAATTTTTTGTTTGCAATAAAATACCCTAGTCTAAGACCAGCTAAACCAAATGATTTTGAAAGTGTTTGAACTACAATAAGATTTTCTTGTGTTTTTACCATACTTGTAAGAGAGTAATCACCAAATTCTCCATATGCTTCATCAATAATCACAAGACCATCAAAAGATTTGATGAGTTTTTGTAATTCATTTTTTGAGAATTGAAATCCTGTAGGATTGTTAGGAGAATCAAGATAAAGAATATCAGCATTTTTAGATTGTTTTACAAAATCTCTGATGTCTAACTTCATCTCATTTGTAAATGGAATTGCAATCAATGGAATAGAATACAACTTGCACCTCTTTTCAAAAAATCCAAAAGTTGGATTTGAAGTTAGAACTTTGGTTTGTTTTGATGCAAAATTTGAAAGTATTAGATCTAAAATTTGATCAGAACCATTACCTACACCAATCATTGAGGAAGGCATTTTGACATATTTTGATATCATTTGAATCAAACGTTCTACTCCACCTAGCGGATATTCTCTTACATCAGAATTTTTCCTAGCAGATGATATAATGTCATTTTGAAATTGTTTTGAGATTACATAGTTTTCATTTGAATCAAGTTTTAATGCATCCTGATTAAGCTCAGGTTTTTGATAACCTCCAATTTCAGAGAGTTTTTTTGTTTTTTCTTCAAACCAATTTTTTTTCATTCTAATCTACCTCTAACAGATTCATAGTGATTTGGAAGACCTTCAGCATTTGCTAGAACATCAAGATATTTTGAAATTTTGGATAGTGATGATTTAGAGCAAGTAATTTGTGTGTTTACTTTGATAAAGTCCATCACTGATAGAGAACCACGGATTTTTCCAAATCCATTAGTAGGAAGGATATGATTTGAGCCTAAAACGTAATCACTAGCAGACGATGGAGTATTATTTCCAAGTAGAATCAACCCTGGAGAAGTAATTCTTGAAGAAAAAGATTCAGGATTTTTTGTCATTATTTGCAAGTGTTCAGGAGCTAGAATGTTTGCAAGTTTTATCATATCAGTTTTGTTTTGACAAATTGCAATAAATCCATTATTTTTTAGACTTGATTTTACAAGTTTGTTTCTTTGAATTTTTGGCAGAATTTCCAAAATAGTTTTGGAAACAGCTTTTGCAAGTTTTTCAGAGGTTGTAATCAAATAACAAAAAGTATCTTTGCTGTGCTCTGCTTGAGATATAAGATCTAATGCAACAAATTTTGGATTTGTAGAATTGTCTGCAATAATTCCCAATTCAGTTGGACCTGCAAGCATATCAATTCCTGTTTGAACACTTACCAAAGATTTTGCACTAGTAACAAATGCACCACCTGGACCAATAATTTTATCAACTTTTGAAATGGTTTTAGTTCCATATGATAAAGCTGCAATTGATTGCACACCTCCTGTTTTGTAAATTTCATTAGCACCACAAATATCTGCAGCGACAGTTGTTAATGGATCAATTTTTCCATCAGAGTTTGGGGGTGAAACTACTACAATTCTTTTTACACCTGCAACTTTTGCTGGGGTAACTGACATTACAGCTGAACTTGGATATCTTGCCAATCCACCAGGTATATAACATCCAACACTTTGAATTGGAACAAATTTTTTAGTAATTTTTATTCCGTTGTTGTTAATAGTTTTATTTTTAAAAAGGGATTTGATCATAGATTCTGTTTTTTCAAGTCTAGCTTTCGCTAAACGAATTGCACCAAGTTCAGTTTTTGATACTTTGCTGTATGCATTTTTTATCTCTAATTGTGTTAATCGCAATGAAGAAATATTTGCACCGCTGAATTTCTTTTCGTATTTTTTGATTGCATTATCACCATTCCTTTGGACATTTTTTAGAATGGATTCTACAATTGTTTTGTTTTTTTGAGGCTGTTTTGGAGTGTTTTTGGCGGCAAATTTTTCTACATTAGATACTTTGATTATTCTCATCAATTTTCTTCGTCACGTTTAATCTCCTCAAGTTCTAATATTTGTCGTGGTTCATGAACTACAAGGCCCTGAGCAATCTTCCTTAGTTTAGGAATGAGTTTGTGGAATTCCTCTTTTTTGATGACTGTATTTACTCCATACCAGCCTTCTTCACTTAGAGGACTAATGGTGGGTTTTTTGAGGGAAGTCATCTGTGCTAGAAGTTTCTTTAGATTTTTCTCTTCAACATTAAGGTAAATGTGTAGATATTTTCTACCATGTACTGCACCTCTCATAAGAGTCACAATATCAAAGATTTTTTCACGTTTTTTAGTATCCTTTAATGATTTCTTGTTTGCAATCAAGTGTGCAGTTGAAGTAAGAACCTCATCAACTATTTTGAGTTTGTTTTGTTTTAGAGTTGTGCCAGTTTCAGTTACGTCCATTATTGCATCTACATCTTCTGGGGGTTTTGCTTCAGTTGCACCAAAAGATAGATGAATTTGAACATTTTTGTTATTTCCTAGTCTAACCCATGGAGTTACAATTAGTGGATCTTTAGAACCATAATATTTTTTGTAAGATTTGGATTGTTTTAGAAATTTTGCAGCAGTAGTAAGATATTCTGAAGAAATACGAAGTGTTTTTTTCTTTTTGCCATAATCTGCAATCATGTCATCAAGATTTTTGTAACGATATTTGTCTGGAAATGCTATAACTAATCTAATTTTTCCATACTCCAAATCTAAAATTGGATCAACGTCAGAATTTGTTTCTCCTACCCAATCTTTTCCAGTAATGCCTACATCATACAATCCTTCTGCTACCAGAGTTGGAATTTCTTGAGGACGAAGCATCTTAACAATAATTTTTGGATCATCAAGATAGACTCTATAAGTTCTGCTCTTTCGATTAACTTTAGTCCAAGATTTTTCAAGCAGCTTGAAGGTAGCTTCTTCTAAACTTCCTTTAGGGATAGCAAATTTTACTTCAGACATTTCCAATTTTTTTCACTTTTTGGGTATATAATCGCATGTTTAAATTTGCTCAAGTATCTCTTTAGCCCTATCAAGTGAAATTGTCTTTTCATCAATCATTTTTTTAACAATTTCATCAATCTGTTCAGGAGTAGCTCCTGCAGCTGCTGCAAGATTTCTTGCATGTAGACGCATGTGACCTTTTTGGATTCCTTCAGTTGCAAGGGCTCTAATAGCACTATAATTTTGAGCCAATCCTGTAGAAACCATTACACATGCAAGCTCTTGTGCTGATGAGACCCCAAGAATCTTTGTGCAGACTTTGGCAACTGGATGTACATTAGCAATTCCACCTACTATTCCTACTGAAAGAGGAATTTCTAAGGTTCCAACTAAATTTCCATCATCATCCTTACTCCATTTACTAAGAGAACGATATATCCCAGAATTTGCAGCATACGCATTGGCTGCTGCTTCAATTGCTCTACTATCCTGACCAACAGCATTTGCCACAGCTATAATTCCATTCATTATTCCCTTGTTATGAGTAACTGCTCTATGGACATCATTATCTGCAAACTCAAATGCTGAAATAATATTATCAACAACTTGTTCTCCACCAACTGCTTCTTTTTCAAACACTGCTTTTGCTTTTGCAATTCTTCTTGTGGAATAATTAGACAATATTCTAAGTAATGTTCTTCCACTGGTTATCTTTTCAATTAATGGAGAAACAGCTTCGCACATTGTATTTGTAACATTTGCACCCATTGCATCACCAACATCAATTAAGAGCTCAACAATGAGCATTTTACCAGAAGGAGTATCAATCTCTTTACAAGAAACTTCTTTTGCGCCTTTTCCCAGTTTAGAAAGAGTGTTACTTTTAGAATTTGCAAGTTGGAGAATTTCGTTTGAGGAATTGTTAATTTTTTCAATTGAAGAAGAGATATCAACATCTAAAACTTGTATTTGACCAATGCTGTAAGATTCATCCGCTGAAACTTCAAATCCACCTTTGATTCGTGCAATTTTTGCTCCTTTGGATGCAGCTGCAATTACAGATGGTTCTTCAATCACCATTGGAATAAGGTAGTCTTTGCCATTAATTTTGAAATTTGTTGCAATTCCTAAAGGAAGTGAAAATGTTCCAATGGCATTTTCTACCATTTTATCGGCTTTATCAAAAGAAATTCCTCCGTTATTGTTTTGTAAAATATCTAATTCTTCATCAGAAAGATTAGCAAATTTTTCAATAATGCTTAATCTCTCTTTTCTTGATTTTTCAAAAAATTTAGAAATTGATGAATCAGGCATTTTACTTTACTATCCTCAATAATTTATCATCCATGCTATCTGGAAAACCTTTTCCATCAGTATTTGAAGTGATTACATAAAGACTTCCATCTGGACCCTGTACCACATCACGAACACGACCAATACCACTTAGAATGGATTTTTGAGAACTTGGTCCCTCCTCAAAGTCTAATTGGTAAAGATTTGAAGCCCTCATAGATGCCATAATGAATGGAAACTCAAAATCAAGTTTATCTCCTGAATAAAATAAAATTCCTCCAGGCTCTATGCTTGGATCATAGCAAAGAATTGCATCTTCAAAATTTGTATTACCAGAGCATTGTTGTTCAGGCCAACCATAATTTTTGCCTGCTTGAATTAGATTAATTTCATCATTTTTTTCAGGTCCAAATTCTGCTTCATACAGGTTTCCATCATTATCCCAAGTCATACCTTGAGGATTACGATGTCCTAAGGAGTATACTGGAGAGTTAGAGAATGGATTGTCATCAGGAATTGTTCCATCATCATTTAATCGTAAAATTTTTCCTGATAAAGAATCAAGATCCTGTGGTAAGTGAGATGAATCAGAAACTGTTCCTGTTCCAACATATAATTTTCCATCAGGTCCAAATTTTATAAAACCACCATTAGTAAATGAAGAGCCTGGAATTTTATCAAAAATGGTTTCAGCATCTTGTAATTTATTTTCAGATTCAGTAATTCTAAGTATTTTGTTCCACAAATTCCCATCCTCCTCATATGTCAAAAACACATAGATGAAGTGATTATTTGAAAAATCAGGATGCAACGCAATTCCTAACAAACCACCATCAAAAACATCTACAAAACGAAATGTAGCTAAAGGCGATTCTAGTAATGTACCATCTTGAATAACTCTAATAGAACCACCTTTTTCTGTTACAAAAATTCTATCATCAGAAACTGCAATTGCACGAGGTTTGTCAAGATTTTCAGCTAAAATTGTAACAAAATCTTTTTTTAAATTTGAATTAGGTTCTGGAATTGGAATTGGATCTGATGGAGAAGTTAAAACAAATACCGAAAATATTATAGCTGCTGCAATTGCAACGATTTGAATTTTTTTATTCACAAAAAGACAATCTTTTCAAATCCTATTAATTACTTTCAAGAATTTGATAAAGCGTATATACGGCTGATCCTCAATTATTTTCAGCGGGGTGGGGAAGTCAGACTCTTTAGGACTAGGTCATCCCGGCGGGCTCATAACCCGCAAATCAACAGTTCAAATCTGTTCCCCGCTACTTAATTTCTATATACACAAAACCAAGAAAAAGACTTTTTGAATTTAATTTGATTAAAAACACCAATTCGTTGTAAAGGTCTGGTAAGATGTCTATGGGCAGTAATTTTTGGAAGATATAGCTTCTTTTTTATTTTTCGTGAAATTTCCAAAGTTTGTTTTCTGTATGCTTTTTTACCACATCGAATACATTGAAATCCTTGATTCTCACCTTTGGATTTCATTTTTTTATTGCATTTTTTACATAGTGGATTTGATACTGAAAGATTCTTTTCTAGAGAAATAATTTCAATAAATTCGAGATTGATAATCCTAGGGAAATTTTTTGAAGCTTTTCTGACTCCTCCCCCTACACAAATTTTATCTCCTTTAATCAAATTTGAAGCAACAGATGTTATTCCTGTTGGTTTGTAGACTGCACACCAGAACTGATGATTATTAGAAATAATTTTAAAAAAGACATGACCACCTTTTACAATTTTTGGGGAATTATATACAATTCCAGTGATTTTTCCAGAGGCATAAGGTTTCATATTTTTAAAATTTAATTCATTTTTTAAATGATCACCAGTACCTTGATTAGATTTGAAGATCATATAACCGTCTAATTTTTCACCACTTTTCAAAATCTTTGTAGCGTAAATTAATGAACTTACATTCTCACCTCTAACACCATAAAATACAGGATCAGGACCATGAGGAGTTATTAGAATTCGTCCTTTCTTTGTATCAAAACTGTTAAACGTATTTGGAAAAGTTTTCTTTTGCATAATTTTTACACTGTCAGTAGAAATTTTTCTTTCCTTTCCAAATTTTTCTCGTTTACGATAGCTTAACAATTCCAATGTATGATCTTGAAAATCATATCCAATTGCACCAATGGCTCCTACTAATCCTTGACCATTTCCTTGGTAAAAAAACTCAAGATTATTTTTTTTAGCAAATTTTTTTGCATTGTTTCTATTGATTAATTGCCATAAAGCTAAGTTACTAAAAGTTGTAAATTCTGAAGGAATTACATCGCTTTCAAAAAATACCAAACCAGGATTTGCTCCATTTTTAATATCAGAATATTTTGAAACAAGATTTTTAATTTGACTTTTTACTTTCAAAGGATTTTTAGTCTTTATTCTGAATGAAACTGCTCCATTTCCACGAGTTTTCCAAGGAATGTTAGGATTGAATCGAATCAATCTAGGAAAATCAAGAAATTGAGTTTTCTGTTTTTGCAGTAAATCCACAATTTTGTAGGCTAGAAATGTGGTACACATTCCCTTAGGAGAATCAGTATCATCAAATCCAATATTGAGAATGGTTTCTTTAACCATAAATCAAATCAACAATCCAGACATTTTTAGTTGTTGGATGGTTCAGTTGATTTAAATTAATAAAGTCATATTCCAAACTGAATTGATAGTTATAGACGAAGAGAAAATCTTCAAAGAAATTGAAAAAAGAAATCCAGTATCAGTTTCGTTAAATGGTCCAGATGGAATATTGCCTCAAGTTCAAGAAACTGCTATGAAAATTTCAAAAAGATTTGGAATTCCAGCATATGTTTTAGCTGATACAACATGGGGAACTTGCGATCTTAATTCAAATGGTTCAAAAGTTCTTAGTGCTGATCTCCAATTTAACATAGGACATACCATAAACACTGAATCTCTAGAAAAAAATTTGATCTTAATTGATGCTTTTGATGATGTTAAATTTGATAGTGTTGCAAAAAAATGTGCAGATATACTAAAAGGAAAAACAATTTCACTTGTTACAGATAGTCAACACTTGCATCAAGTGGATAAAGTTGAAAAAATTTTAACAGAAAATGGAGTCCAAGTTAAAATTGGAAAAGGAAAAGGACAACTAAATGACGGTCAAGTATTTGGATGTGAATTTTATCCTGCATCAGATCTAAAAAAAGAAGTAGATGGATATGTGTTTTTAGGACAGAGTAACTTCCATGCATCTGGAATTGCATTGTCAACAAATTTGCCAACTTTTGTTTTAGATCCTTATTTTAATGAAATAAGAGAGATTACAGAATTTGCACAGAAATTAAAAAAGAAAGCTACTCTTGCGATTTACAAGGCAGCTGATGCAAAGTCATTTGGAGTAATTGTAGGATTAAAAGAAGGACAATTATCAAAAATTTTTGCCTTGAAAATTAAAGAAGAATTAGAAAAAGAAGGAAAAGAAGTGCAGTTATTTGCATTAACTGACATTACAAATGAAAGACTAAGAAATCTTAAAGGAATAGATGCATTTGTGCAAGTTGCATGCCCAAGAATTTCTACTGATAATCAATTTGACAAGCCTGTGTTGTCTACTCCTCAGGCAAATGCCCTTCTTAAAATTTTAAGAAATGAAAGCATTGAAGGATATCTAGAAATTCCTCACTGGTTATAATCACGAAGTCAATTCTTTAAACCTAGAATCATCTAACAATTTTTCAAAAACTCTGGATTTTTTTGCCTTAACTTTGTATTGGATTCCTTGAGAAATTGCACGTTCAAGTAGATTTAATGCTTCATCAATTTTTGAAAGCATTGCAAGATTACAAGATTTATCAAATAAAATATCTCCATTATCTGGATAATCTTTTAGTATACTATCACAGCACAAAATTGATTCTGAAAATTTTTCCATAGAAAATAAAATTCGCTCTTTATGATATAATGCAATGTTGTAGTTTGGAATAGAATTTAGAATTTTATCACATAATGATAATGCTTCAGCAAAATTTCCTTGCTTACGAAATGATGATATTTTGTTAACTAGTACTGAAAGATCATTTGGGTTTATTTGTAATGCAGCATCATAACATCTCATGGCATTTTCAAAATCTTTGAGTTTGCTTAATGCATAGCCTTTGTTGTTAAGTGAACTAATGTGCTTGGGATTTTCACTGAGAATTTTATCATAATATGTAATTGCTTCTTTTATTTTTCCCTTTAGAAATAATCTATTTCCTTCATCTAAAATTGAATCTGTTTTAGGATCTACCATACAAATCACAGTTCAGGTTTCATTAAGATTTTCCCAAAAAGTCCTTTGCCTTTGAGCATTTTTGTGTGAGCCTCTGCAGCTTGCTCTAGCGGATATACTGAATCAACAATAGATTTTATCTTACCTTGAGACATCCAATAGAGACCTTGTTCTAATTCAGCCCTTGTTCCTTGAGTTGAACCTAAAATATTGATTCCTTTAAAGAAAATATGGCGAAGATCAGTCTTTGCATCATAACCTGTTGTAGCTCCAGTTGTAACAATTGTTCCTCCATAATTTAGTAAAGTTAATTCTTTGTTCCAATGCGAGCCGCCAATATGCTCAAAAATCACATCAACATTAGGAATTTCTCCATAGGGTTTTGGGATTTTTTTTGCAATTGATCTTACTTCATTATGCCAATCATCATTTCTATGATCAACAGCATAGTCTGCTCCTAGTTCCAATAATTTATCTAATT
>JBHHZR010000026.1:0-19966 GCA_046758125.1 Candidatus Nitrosopumilus sp.
TGCTTATGGAATTTGATTAATCATGTTGTGAAAATTGATGGTTTCTACACAGCCCCAAATTGCTTCAAATTAAAATAAACAGTTGAACATGTACCATTATGGAAAAAATATGTTGGGCAAACACGGATAATTTTGAGCAATCAAGGTTTGTAATTGTTGGAATTCCTGATGAATCACAATCACATGCGCTAAGAAAAGGAACAGAAGAAGCGCCATTCAAAATTCGCCAAATTTCCAATCTACGTGATTCCTATGAAAGAGAAGAAAATATTTCTCTTGGACGTCCTTTTCAGGGTTCTGAAAAAAAAGTACATGATTTTGGAAACATTACTCGTTCACAGATCGAAAATATTTTTGAAAAGATTTCCATATCTTCAAAAATTCCTATTTCTATTGGAGGAGATCATTCCATCACCAAACAGATCATCAACACACTAGCAAAAAAACACGGAAAGATTTCTTTAGTGTATTTTGATGCACATCCTGATTTTGTAAGCTCTACTACTAACTACTATGGATCTGTGTTAAACGATGTTCTTTCAAGTATAGAAATTTCATCTAGTCTTCAAATAGGAATTAGAACCCCTGAACAAGAAGAATTGGACAATATTAAAAAATTCAATCTAGAAGTAATTACTCCTTTTGACATCAGAGAACAAGGGATCAAGCAAGTTGCAAATTCAATAATAAACAGATTAGGAGATAAGGTATACATTTCATTTGATATGGATTGTATTGATCCAGCATTCGCTCCCGGAGTTTCAGTTCCTGTTCCCATGGGATTAAACAGTACAGACACAGTTTATTTATTAAAAGAGATAGCAAGGAAAGGAATTGTAGGTATGGATATTATGGAAGTTTGCCCAAGTTTTGATGTAAAAGACAGGACATCACATCTGGCATCTAGAATAATCTCTGAAGTGCTTTATTCATCAGGAGAAACATAATTGTCTGAATTTGAAAATGAGTACACATGGGGAAATGCAGTAGCAAACAATTCTGTTGATGATTTTCATGTAAAATTTGATAATGCAATAGATGAAGTTAGAAAAGAACTTGGAAAAAAATACCCAATAATTATTGATGGTGAAGAAATTACTTCTGAGGAGTGTTTTAAAGTAAATTCTCCTGCGGATACAAGTATTATCGTAGCTGAATTTCCAAAAGCAACTATCGATGATACAAAAAAAACAATATCTAGTGCAAAAAAAGCATTTGAAAGATGGAGTAATACTCCGTACCAAAACAGAGTAGAAATTTTTAGAGATTGTGCAGATGAATTTTCTAGAAAAAAATTCTTTTTGGCAGCAATTATGACATTTGAGAACGGAAAGAATCGTATTGAATCTATTGGAGATGTTGATGAGACGATTGACTTTATGAGATTTTATGCATTACAACTAGAAAAAAACAAAGGGTTCTGCAAATATACTTCTCATCCAAATCCTCATGAAAAAACACAAACGGTCATGAAACCATATGGAGTTTGGGGAATAATTGCTCCGTTTAACTTTCCTTCTGCAATTGCAATAGGAATGACTACTGGTGCATTAATTACAGGAAATGCTGCAATTCTAAAACCTGCAAGTGATGCACCACTATCATCATTTCAATTTGTAAAGATGCTTTATCCAAAACTACCAAATGGCGCAATTAATTTTGTGACAGGATCTGGAAAAATAGTTGGAAAGACTCTGATTGAGAGTCCAGATGTTGATGGGATTGCATTTACAGGTTCTTACGAAGTAGGAATGAAAGGATTTCAAGAATTTACAAAAGACTCTTCCAAACCTTTCATTTCTGAGATGGGAGGCAAAAATGCAGTAATTGTTACAAAAAATGCAGATTTAGAGAAAGCTTCAGAAGGAGTGATGAATGCTGCCTTTGGATTTGGAGGACAAAAATGCAGTGCATGTTCAAGAGTGTATGTTCAAAATGAAGTTGCTGAACAATTTATTTCAAAACTTGTTGAAAAGACAAAAAGATTGAAGATAGGAATGCCATGGCAAAAGGAGACATTTTTGGGGCCCATAATAAACAAAGAAGCAAAAGCAAAATTTGAAAATGCTGCAAGTATTGCAAAAAAAGATGGGAAAATACTCACAGGAGGTTCAATGTTGACGTCACCAGAATTGAAAAACGGTTACTTTGTAGAACCTACAATAGTTTCAAAGTTGCCTGAGGGACACAAACTCGTAAAAGAAGAATTATTCTTGCCATTTTTGTGTGTTCAAAGATATGAGAGCTTTGATGATGCAATTCAATTTGCAAATCAAACAGAATATGGATTGACTGCAGGAATTTTTAGTAATGACAAAAAACAGTTAGATGAGTTTTTTTCAAAAATTCAAGCAGGTGTTGTCTATGCAAATCGCTCTGCTAGTGCAACTACTGCAGCATTAGTTTCAAGTCAACCCTTTGTAGGATGGAAACATTCAGGTTCTACTGGAAAAGGAGCAGGTGGGGAAAACTATTTGCAGCAGTTTATGAGGACACAAACTCAAACACGTTGTGATTGAATCAATGAGCAGCCAAGTAGCAGTATGTTTCTTTTTCTTTCTTTGATCCGTCTAATTGAATACGGCAACCAATTTACACCATATGGAATATAATCAGAAACAACAAATCTGTTTTTGATCAAATCGGGTTTGAGCTCATCTCTTAATCCTTTTAGGAATTCAAACTCAAATTTCCGTGGATATTTTTTTGATAGTGTTTGTGCCTTGTGAATAATGTTTACGTCATGAGTTGCTATAGCAAATTCATTTCCTTTTTTGAACAAGATTGTCATAAGTTTGATGTAGTTGGCATCTACGTCTTTTTTTGTTTTATAAGATATGGAGGAATTTTCTCTATATGCTCCTTTTACCAAGCGAATTTTTGCGCCAATACTTAACAAATCATTTAGATCATGTTCAGTTCGTTTGAGATTTGCTTGCAAGGCAATTCCCAGTCTTTCATATTTTGAAAAGAATGTATGATAAATCTCAATTGTTTCATCTGTGTGTTCTGAGGATTCCATATCTAACCAAACAAAGATGTGGGAATTGCGTGCAACCTGAATAATTTTTTCAAAGTTTCGATGACATTCTTTTTGGCTTATAGACAAACCAATTTGTGTTGGTTTTACCGAAATTGCTCCACGAATTTTCCATTTTCTAAAAGAATTTGCTATTTTCTGATATTCTTTCATAGTTGTATTGATTTGTTTTTTTGAAGTATGATATTCTCCTAATTTGTTTATGATTGCGTGTCTTCCGGATTTGTAGGCATTTTTAGCTGAGATTAATGCATCATCAATTGTATTTCCTGCAATCCATTGTTTTGCAATTTTGAACAGAAACTTCTCCATTAATTGCGTACCTATAACCACATTGGATATTCTACAACGATAATTATATGATTTTGGCTACCTAGAAATCATCACACAAACTAAGCAAGAAATCATACACATTCTATGACAGTTGTAAGCCAGAACACGGTACAGTAACTCCTTTGTCTTCATGGCATCATTGTATGATTTGATTTCTGATCCAAATCTTCTCTTGATTACAGAAAATATTGTCTCACACTTGTTTCTCTGGTGGTACAGCGATTCATCAAACTCCCTTCTCATCTGTTTCCTGTACCTTCCACGAGTACAGATAAGCATGTTGTTGCCTCTAACTGGAATCATTGATAACATATTCTTGCTGCGAATCATTCTATGAACTGGTTCTGCATCGTATCCCTTATCTAACACCATAATCCACATTGGAATTATTGTAACCATTTGTTCAAACAATTCTGGAAAATGACGTATGTCATGATTTACTGGATGGTGTTGAATTACAACTGTACAGATTAACTGGGATTTCATATCAGACCCAGCAGATAGTTTTGTGTATGGGTGTCTGAGATTGCATCTGTATGGGTGTCTGAGATTGCATCTGTATGGGTGTCTGAGATTGCATCTGTATGTGTAGTATGGAGCTGCATGTCTGGTTTCAAATCCTGTAGCATCTGCACCTGCAAATATTTTACCTGGACAGATGGTTTGAATGAACCTGCCAATTGCAATATGCAGCAAAACATCACTCAATCTTGCAGCAGCTTTCTGTAGTGTGGTAAAATGTGGAATATTTCTCAGAGCAAGCATCTGTGTTATTTTAGTAGATACTTGTAACCATTCCACAAATGACTCGTAGCTTTTTGACTCGTACTGTCTAAGAACAAGCATGATGATGTGCTGGTGTATTGAAAATGTATGCTTGGATTTTGGATGCAAATAAAGAGGAACATGCATTTTCTTGAGAATCTGGCGCATGACCGATATCATGCGCTGGTATTTGTTTTTCATACTGTGCCCAATGGTTACTAATCAGATGGATCATGCTGTTGATTCTGATCTACAAATATGTGAAATCTTGATGATTTCTAGGAAGCCATGATTTTATATTTTTATCCAAATCTTATCACAAAAGAGAAATTTGATAACGTGGTACTACTAGTATGTACAAAACTTTTGTTTGCATTAATTGTGAATCAGGTAAAGAACCAGAAGTTATGCAACAATTGCGAAAAATTGAGAATGTAGTTGATGCTCAAGAAACATATGGAGTTTATGATATTGTTGCAAGAATTAAATCAGACAGCCAATCTCAGCTTGACCACATAATTTCAGATCAAATCAGAAAAATAAGCAACATAAACTCTACTCTCACTCTTATCCCAACAGAGGATGATGAAAGTAGACTTCCAGACTTGATCCCAGATATAATACCAGAACAAAAAAAACTACTAGAAGAACAATCTTCAGAAGATGATAAAGAAGATTCAGAAGATTATGATGATTATGAGGAATCAACCAGATAACATCACTTCAGATTTTATGTTTTGAATTGTCTTGAAAATCTAAAATGAATTTGGTAAAATCGTTTTATGTACTTTTTAGTCATTTTTACATATGGTCGAAATTTTAGTTGAGCCTCATATTAGTAAAATTGTGATGCCTGAAAATCTCAAAGTTGGATTAATGATTGCCGAACAACGAAAAAGATGCGCAAGTATTGGTTGTCATGAAGAATATTACGGATTGGGTTTTGGTCAATCTCCGTTTCACGTACCTGCACCCTTAACAGATGGGCTTGCACAAAGTGTTTCGCAAGGACATTATTCAGCAGCTGAAGGGATTCTAGAACTTAGAGAGGCAATTTCAGGTTTTAACAAAAGACACTTTGGACTTGAAGTTGAACCATTTAGGATAGTCATAGGACCAGGAACGAAAGATTTGCTAAATATGCTTGTCAATATTATCAAAGGAGGAGTAATAATCCCATCCCCATCCTGGATAGGATACAGACCGCAAACCATTTTGTCTGAAAAACATTTTCATACTTTTCATCTAAAACCAGAGAACAACTATAGAATTCAACCAGATGATTTAGAAGAATTTGTCTCAAAGATGGAAGGTGAGCAACATATGTTGATTCTAAATAATCCACACAATCCAACAGGAATAGTATACTCTAAAAAAGAATTGGAAAAGATCACAGGGGTTTGCAGAAAGTACAACATACTTGTGCTTGCAGATGAAATCTATGCTTTGGATACTTTTGACATGAATAATTTTACTAGCATGGGATTAGTTTATCCAGAAGGCAGTTTTATCACCAATGGATTATCAAAAGACAGATCAGCTGGAGGGTACAGACTAGGCTCTTGTATTTTACCAACCAGAAGCACTGAAAAATTACAAAAAGATTTCAAAAAAGTTGCAGCGACTGTTTACACAAATGTCTCAACGCCAACGCAATATGCTGCTATAAAGGCATACGAGCCAAATGAGGAGATTGATGAATACATCAACATAACAAGACAAATTCATCGAATAATGGGTCACTATCTTAGTGATGAATGGAATAAGGGTGATGGAATAAATGCAACACGTCCAGATGGAGCGTTTTATTTTTTTGCAGATTTTAATGAGCTCAAACCTGAGCTAAAAAAGAAAGGAGTATCAACTTCAAATCAATTGGGCGAATCTTTGCTTTCATGTCCATTTCATTTGGGAACTGTGACAGGGGATGCATGCATGCTTGATCCTGATGACTATGGTGCAAGAATTGCTTTTGTGGATTATGATGGAAAAAAGACATTTGAAAATTACAAAGAAAATTCTCCAAAAACCACATCAGATGAGATTGAATTTGTAAAACAAAATGCTCCAATGATGGTAAAATCAACTGATTCGCTTCAAGGATGGATCAATTTCATCAAGAGCAAGTAGAAAATGGGTTTACATAATGTCCAACCTATTGTAAATTTCTCATTAAGAAAGGAGGTATTTTTTGTAGCAGTAGGTTCATTGGTAGGAGCATTTACAATGCATCTTCCAATAATACTTTCGGGGTTATTTGGAGATTCATCATATTATGTATTCTTACTAGTTGCAGCTAAAGTTGTCAATTCATCACAACCCGATGTTGGGTTGATGTTGCATTTTTTTGTTGCAACAATAATTGGAATTGTAACTGGAATATTTTTACACAAAGTTTTGCGGTTCAATATATCTCGAATTCCAAAAGGGATAGCATATGGCATTATTTCGGGAGTAGTAGTTTTCATAGTATTTGCAATTCCAGTATCTCAGATAATTTTAGGACCAAATACTGTAGAGGTGATAACTGAGATTAATCCAAACATGACATCTACATATGCAGCTCAAGAAGTTGAGGAAAATTTCCTAAATCAAATGATGAGATTGTTGTTTATGCATTTAATTTGGGGAAGTACTTTAGGAATAATTAGCTCTCTACTTACTAGAAAGATAGGCGCAAACTATCTATGTCATGTTTGCAATGTAGAGTTTTCAAACAGTAAAACCTACGAGTACCACAAACAAAGAGTTCACGACAATCCATCTCCAAAGATTAAGAAAGTTTTGATTTTAGGTGGAGGTTATGCAGGAATAGGAGTTTTAACTAGAATTCAAAAAGCATTTGAAACTAATGTTGATGTAAACATTGATCTTGTAAGTGAATCAAACTTTTTCTTACATACTCCAATGTTACCAGAGATGGCTACAGGAACAATTGAGCCAAGACACATTGCAACACCAATTAGAAGATTTTGTAAGAGAGCTAGATTCCATCAAGCAAAAGTAACAGATATCTCAATTGATAAAAAACAAGTAACAATTCAAAGAATGTTAGATAAATCACAAAAAGTTCTTTCTTATGACTATCTAGTTTTAGCAATGGGTGGTAAAACAAACTTTTTTGGGAATTCAGATATTGAGAAAAATTCCCTCACAATAAAGAGTTTAGATGATGCAATAAAGATTAGAAATCATGTGATTAGCATGCTTGAAGATGCTGATCAAGAGTCAGATTCAGATTTACAACAAAAACTGATGACATTTGTAGTAGTAGGAGGAGGTTTTTCAGGCGTTGAAACTGTGGGAGAGTTAAATGACTTTGTCAGAGAATCAGCTAGAAAATTTTATCGAAATATCGCATCAGAGAATATTAGAATAATTCTAGTGTCAGCTGGAGAGAAAATTTTACCAGAAATAGGAAATTTGGGAGATTATTCCAAAGAAGCATTAGAAAAAGCAAGAGTGAAAATTTACACAAATACAAAACTTGAAGATATCTCAGAAGATATTGCAGTTTTAAGTAATGGAGAAAAAATTCCTGCAAAGACAGTAATATGGGCAGGAGGAAATCTTGTAGAAGACGTAATTTTGGATATAGAAGCAGAGCATCATAAATCAGGAAGATTAGTTGTAAATAGACAACTCAAGCTAAAAAACCATCCAGAAGTTTTTGCTTTGGGGGATTGTGCATTTGCAGTTGATCCTCGTAATCAAAAACCATATCCACCAACTGCGCAACATGCAATAAGAGAAGCAAAGACAGTTGCAGAAAATTTAGAACATAAAATTAATGGAGTTGGAGTTCAACAAGATTTCATTTATGATACAAAAGGATCCATGGCAAAGATTGGTAAAAGAGACGGTGTTGCATTATTGTTAGGTCATGAATTTAGAGGAATTCTTGCATGGGTTATCTGGAAGCAATATTATCTTTCAACTCTTCCTACTAATGAAAAAAAGATCAGAGTAGGAATTGATTGGTTTATTGACTTGTTTTTCCCTAGAGACATTACCAGATTATCTAGTGTGTTTAATGAAAAGAGAGTAACTAATAGTTGAATCAATCAATATAATTTCAATCAAACCATCTGAAGATTACAACTAGTGCGATTATTCCAAGAAGTACAGGCACAAAAAACCAAGGAATTTCTCTGGGGTTCTCAGAAGAAAATATTGAATCTTTATCAGAATTTGAATTCATACTCCAACAAAACCTTGGAGTTTTTTTATTACTGCTTCAGAATCTTGAATATCAATTTCTAAAACATGTCCATTTCTCCAACCTAGTTTTTCAATACATTCTTGTGGGATTTCAATTTCATATCTATTCCCATTTTTGGTCAATCGTGTCGTCTTTAACATAGTCATGATATAATATTGATTTTCTGATATCTAAGAATGAGTTATTAAAAACTAAATGAATTTTTAAAATTTCATTTCGAATTTACCAAATTTTCAATCGGTGTGTTCTGATTTTTTCTTTTTGATGATTTCCACTATTCTCCCTTTTGGATAATCTATTCCATGTTCATTATTCATGTGCTCCCAGTATTCAACAACTACTTTCTCAATTGTATTATTTATCACATAGTCACAATCATAATCATAGTCACCACACCTAAGATTTGCCACGTTTAGTCCATTGAATTCTAGAATAAAAAGTCTAACATAACAAAACTAAACAAATGTATAACATATTTTCATATTTTAATCAAATAATCAATTGAGCATTTTAGTTTTAGATCGTTTAAAATCAATATCTAAACGGATTCATAGTGAAATTTTTGAAGATTATGGATATGGAAATTTAAATACAAAGAGAGATGGCTTGAGATATGAAAGTTCTAGTCATCTCTGGCAGTCCAAGAAAAACTGCCAATACACAAATTGTAATGAAATATGTCTACGAATATGCTAAATCAAGAAATCAAGACACAAAAATAATCAACCTCTCAGAAGATCAGATTGAATGCTACAAAGGACCTGATGAAGAATACAATGATGCTACAAAAAATGCTGCAAACGACATCATGGATGCAGATGTTTGGTTAATAGGAACACCGATTTACAATTCAATGTTTAGCTCAGCATTCAAAAATTTGTTTGAATATGTAAATTACAAAAAAACTGCAGGAAAAGTAGCTGGATTAGTAATTGTAGCATCAGGAAATATAGGGTTTATTGATGTACAGACATTAGTTACACAATTAATGTCATACTTTGGGGCAATAACAAATCCCAAAGCAGTGTTTTTGACGGTAGATGCAATCAACAATAATTGCATATCAGATCTAAATGTACAAAATAGACTAAAAGAGATGGTAGATGAAACTTTGAAACTTGCCGCTAAAGTTTAATAAATCATGGAAATTCCATTTTTGATTGTATTGATTCGTTTTAAGAAAAATAGAGATTAATCAAATTTTGTGACAAAGGTTCCCTTGTGAGCACAGTTAGGACAGCGATTTGATTTTGCCCAAGCCTTTACAGTTTCAGAATATGCAATACGAATCTCATAAGAATGGCCACAGTTCTGACAGAATACATTTGCAGCATAGCTGTTTTTGTTCCAGTCATCGCCTGGCTCACGCGTGAATTTCTCAATTAGTTCACTACCCTTTGCAGTAATTCGATAAAGTGTCAAGTCATGAAAGCCGGGTTTATCATCAAAGGGAATTCTTTGAACCAGTCCATTCTCATCTAGGAATACCAAAATGTCTTTGAGTTTAAACTCTGCAATTTTGATTTTAACAAAATTTTTCTTTACATTGTCTTTAAGATGAACAAATCTAATTCCATCAGTTTCGAATTTCTCAATCTTGTTTAAAACTTCGTCGAGTTCATCATCTGAGAATTTTTTTGCCATAGTTATGAGACAGAGTGCTCGTGTTTATGTTTTTTAGAATTAGGCTATCTTGTCGTATGGCTCGATTGGTTCTTTGGTTGTTTGGTTGTCTTTGAGCCACTCCAAAGTCTTGACAAACGAATCTGCTAACTCTATAGTAGTAAGTACTGGAATTCCAAGTTCTAGGGATTTTCTCCTGATTTGATATTCATCATCAAGCATTCCAACATATTTCTCCAAGGATAAAGTGCTTGGAATGTTTATGATAAAATCAATCTTTCGTTCATATAGAAGATCAGAGATGTTTGGTTTTCTCTCAGGTTCTGAAATCTTGTGAACTATTTCTACTTCACCGATTTTTTCTTCAAAGAATTCTGCAGTATGTTCAGTTGCTAAAATTTTAAATCCTAAATGTTTGAGTTTTGCAATAGTTGGAACAAGTTTTTCTTTGTTGACTGCACCACCAACGGTTACAAGTGCGGTTCCCTTTTCAGGTAAGTTGTAGCCAACTGATGTCAATCCCTTAGATAGCGCATCATAGAAACTATTGCCAAAGCATGCAGCTTCTCCAGTCGATTGCATCTCAACGCCTAATGCAATATCTGCACCATCTAGCTGCATAAATGAAAATTGTGGAACCTTGATTCCATAGTTGTGAATCTTTTGCCACTTGTTTTCAGGGATTTTAGGCAGAGATTTGCCCAAAATAGCCTTAGATGCAAGAGAAATTAGGTTTGTTTTGACAAGTTTTGAGACAAATGGCATAGAACGTGATGCCCTAATATTGAGCTCAATCACATATACGTGATTATCATGGATTAGAAATTGCAGATTAAATGGACCTTTGACATTAAATGTCAAGGCAATTTTTTTTGTGTAATCATTAATTGTCTCAATGATTTTGTTGTTTAGACGCCAAGGTGGAATACACATCATTGCATCACCAGAATGGACACCCGCACTGTCGATGTGTTCAACTATTGCACCAATAACAACTTCTTTTCCGTTACTGATTCCATCAACGTCTACCTCAAGGGAGTTTAGCATGAATTTTGAAATTACAACTGGATGATCAGGAGAAACATCTGTTGCTTCTTTAACATATGTCTTTAATTCTTTTTGAGACCAAACAACTTTCATTGCAGCTCCAGATAAAACATAAGATGGTCTAACAATTACAGGAAAACCAACTTCTTGTGCAAAGTTTTTAGCTTCATTAAGATTTGAAAATGCTTGCCATTTTGGTTGCTGTATGTGCAACTTGTCAAGTTCTGCACTAAACTTTGAACGATCTTCAGCCTTATCAACATCAATTGCACTAGTTCCTATAATGTTCACACCATGTTGTGCAAGACCAGGAGTTAGATTGTTTGCAGTTTGTCCTCCAACACAAGTAATTACACCTTTTGGATTTTCAAATTCGGTGATGTCTAGGATTCTTTCTTGAGTTAGTTCCTCAAAGTATAACCTTGTACAAATATCATAATCAGTTGAAACTGTTTCAGGATTACAGTTAACAACAGAGACATTTTTCTCACCATTTTCTTGTAGGCCCCAAACCATATTGACAGTTCCCCAATCAAACTCCACACTACTGCCAATTCGATATGGTCCAGCTCCTATTACAACAATTCCTTTCTCATTAGATGGGATTTCAATGTCATGGGAATGACCACCATATGTAAGATAAAGATAGTTTGTAACTGCAGGCCACTCAGCTGCAAGAGTATCAATCTGTTTTACTGAAGGAGTTACACCTAGTTTCTTGCGTATTTCACGCACCTCATCAGGGGTTTTCTCCTTGGAGCGAGCAATCTGCTTGTCGGAAAAGCCCATCTTCTTTGCTTCCCACAGCATAGACTCGTCAAGTTCAGATTCTTTGAGTTTTGATTCGGTATTTACAATATTTTGTATCTTTTCAACAAACCAAGGTTCAATTGCAGATAGTTTGTAGATTCTCTCAACTGGAATTCCCATCTTTAGTGCAATTGCAACGTTGTACAATATTTGATCATCATGGTGTGAAAGTTTTTCTTCAATTTCTTCTTCTGTGTATTTTTTTCCGTTGACACGATTCAAAACAAGTCCATCGTTTCCAATGTCAAGCATTCGGATTGATTTTTGCAATGATTCCTCAAATGTCCTACCTACTGCCATAACTTCACCAACTGATTTCATTGTAACACCAAGTTTTCTATTTACAAGTTCAAACTTTGAAAAGTCCCATCGAGGATGTTTACACACAATATAATCAAGAGATGGCTCAAAACATGCGGTTGTGCTTTTTGTAATCCGATTAACAAGCTCAGATAAATTATACCCCAATCCAATCTTTGCAGACATGTATGCAAGTGGATAACCAGTTGCCTTGCTTGCAAGTGCAGATGAACGCGAAAGTCGTGGATTAATTTCAATTGCAACATACCTATCAGAATCTGGAGCTAATGCATACTGGATGTTACACTCACCAACTATTCCAACATGTTTTGTTGCACGTAATGCAGCAGAACGCAACATATGGTATTCATGATTGTCAATTGTTTGTGAGGGCGCAACTACAATGTTATCGCCAGTATGAACTTTCATAGATAGAACATTTTCCATATTACATACAATGACGTTGTTGCCATCATAGTCTTGCATTACTTCATACTCGATTTGTTTCCAGTGACCGATGTATTCTTCAATTAGAACTTGTCCCACAAGACTTACCTTTAGACCACGTTCAACAATTTCGTGTAATTCAATTTCATTGTGGGCAATTCCTCCCCCACGTCCACCAAGGGTATAAGCAACTCGGATAATTACAGGATAGGATAATTCTTCAGCTGCTTTTTTTGCATCCTCAAAGTTTGTGATTGTCTTGCTATTCAATACAGGCATTCCTGCTTCAGTCATAGAATCCTTGAAAAGCTGCCTATCTTCGGTGTTTTTGATGCCTTGCACCTGAGTTCCAAGAACACTAACATCATATTTTTTGAGGATGTTAGCTTCTTCTAGATTTACACCACAATTCAGAGCAGTCTGTCCACCATATGCCAACATGATTCCATCTGGTCTTTCTTTTTCAATTATTGATTCTACATAGTTTGGAGTTACTGGAAGAAGATACACTTGATCTGCAAACCTAGTATCAGTCTGAATTGTAGCAATGTTTGGATTGATTAGTACACTCTTGAGTCCATCTTCATGTATTGCTTTAAGGCATTGGCTTCCAGAATAATCAAACTCTCCAGCTTCGCCAATTTTAATTGCCCCACTACCTAGTACAAGAATTTTCTTTAACGATTCGTTTTTTGGCAATTATTTATTTCTCCATAAGGTGTTTAAGCTCTTCAAAAACGAACTTGCAATCATAAGGACCAGGAGAAGCTTCGGGATGAAACTGTACTGCAACACAACTTTTTGTTTTGTGTTTTATTCCTTCAACTGTTTTATCGTCTACGTTTGTAAACCATAAATTAAAATCAGATTTTTCTAAGGATTCAGGTTTAATTCCGTAACCATGATTTTGACTTGTAACATAAACTTGATTATTTTCTAAATTAACACAAGGTTTGTTTTGTCCTCGATGTCCGTACTTTAATTTGTAGGTTTCAGTGTTTCCTGCAATTCCAATAATTTGTGCACCAAGACAAATGCCAAGTGTTGGGACATTGTTTTCAATTAATTTTTTAGCTGTGTCAATTGTATTAGGACAGTTTTGCGGGTCTCCGGGTCCGCTGCTTAGAACTACACCTTTTGGATTATACGACATTATCTTCTCATATGTAGTATCCCATGGAACAACGATTGCTTTGTATCCAATGTCTCTAACGTTTCGAACAATTGCATTTTTTGCACCAGTATCAATTACAACAACAGACTCTTTGTCATTCCCATAGACTTTCTCTTCTTTGGTAGATACTACATCCATGAATTTCTCAGAATTGTAGTTAGTAGTTGCTTCCAATTCCTTTTTGACTTGCTCTACATCTATTTCTGAATCTGAAACTGCCAATGCGGCCATCATGACGCCACTGCTTCGAAGTTTCTTAGTTATTTCCCTAGTATCAATTCCCGATATTCCAGGAACTTTTTCGTTATACATCCATTCATCTAAAGTCATGGACAAATTCCAGTGGCTTGCAGTTAAAGAGAGTTCATGAACTACCAATCCCCTGATTTGCATTTTCTCAGATTCAAAGAATTTTGGAATTCCATCCTCATCAACTTCTTCAGGATCGGGAACTCCATAGTTTCCAACTAGAGGATAGGTAAGCGTAAGGATTTGACCATTATATGATGGATCAGTTAGCGCTTCAGTATATCCTACCATCCCTGTGTTGAAAACAATTTCACCAAAAACAGTTGTAGAATAACCAAAACCTTGACCGTCAAGAACAGTACCATCATCAAAGATCAGCTTTCCATGCTTTTTTGCGTGGATTGATTTTCTTGTGGTTATTGTGACCCTCACAAAGTCCGTAAGAATGTGAATTTAAGTTTTCGGATTAAATTGAGAAATTTGATCGCAAAAATTAGAGTGCTTGGAACTCTTCGCTCCATTTGTGATAGGCACGAATCATTTCAACTGAAACGCTAGGTTTTCTTCTTGCCATGATTTGTTTAAAGTCAGTAGTTGTAAGCTCTCTTGGTTGTACTGGTTCTTCACCTTCAACTGGTTCATGATAGTCAGGAGAGTTGAATATCTCATGAACTGTTTTAATTTGTGCTGCTTGACATACATCTTTGATATCACTTGCACTGTATCCATCAAAAAGTTTTGCCAAATCAGCTGAATTAACTCTGTAATTTTTTCGTAATGGTTTAGTGTATTGCTCAAAGAGACTTTGTCTTGCTTCTTGTGTTGGCAGTGAGACGTAGATTCTTTTTTGGAAACGTCTCAAGAAAGGCCAGTCAAGACTCCATGGTTTGTTTGTGGCCCCAATTACATAAAGCATCAAATCTTTGCCTTTGCCATTAACACCATCCATCTCAGTTAAGAATTGGTTTTTAGTTCTAACTTCTCCACCAACTTCGCTGTTACGGGAACCTAATAGAGAATCAACTTCATCTACAAACAAGATAACTGGTTTGCCTTCTTTTTCTGCCATGTGTCTTGCCATATTAAATAATTTTGAAACATTCTTTTCTGCTTCACCTAACCATTTACTCATCATTGCAGATGCATCTACATTGATGAAGTAACCATCCATCTCGTTTGCAGTAGCAGCTGCAAGCATGGTTTTTCCGGTTCCTGGTGGCCCATAAAGTAGCATTCCTTTTGGCCATCCAAGTGGGAATAAGTCGGGTCTTTTAGTTGGATAAACAATTGATTCACGTAATGCATTTTTTGCATCATCTAATCCAATTACTTGCTCCCATGTAACGTCAGGTTTTTCTTTCATTACAAGATCTTCAAAGTCATTTTCAGCTTCTTGGCGTTGAACTGATTTTTTCTGTTCTTCTTCAGTTGCTTTAGGATCAACTGCAGGATCTACCCCATGAGCCTGTTGTAGAGCTTCGATTCGATTATGATAAGAGTTGCATCTTTCTTTGTAAATTGGATTAAGTTTACTTTGAGGGTAAAGTTGTACTAGTTTTACTAGAGAATCAATTGCATGCTGATAGTGAGTAATTGCCATACCACGGGCACCTTGGGAATCAAATTTGATGGCCTCAGAGGCATATTTACTAGCAGTATTTTCTAATTCTTGGGGGGCTAAACTCATTTCTGTTACCTACGCAGTATTCCCTTGAGAATTTTGTTGGTATTCTGCTGTGTTAACCTCAGTAACAATATTGGTTAAATTAATTGCACTAGTTTCATGCTCACTATACTCAGGACCATCATGATATTTCTTCTTAAAATCAGATTTGTCAGAGATGTGAGAATGGATATCTTTGACCTTACCAATAGAGTCTTCGGCTGACATTATCAGTTCTGCTATTTCATCGTCAATATCATCTAATGATTTTGCAGTATCTGAAATAATTGCAACAAAATCTTTGAGAGTAGAACGCATTTCTTTTTTGTCAGAATACTTGCATAACATAAAATCAGCGATTCCAACAATCTTGTTTAAATCTTGTAATTCTTCTAGACTAAGATTATCGATTTTATCTTCATCAGATGGTTTTACTTCGGCAAGTTTCTTGTTGATTTTTCCAGAGATTGCCCTGATTTTTTCAATATCTTTTGAAAAGTTACGTTTAGAAGGATTCAAGTAGTTCATGATTTAAAAAAATCAAGATTAGGATACTGCTTACTAATTTTAGAGTCTACCATCAACTTTACTTTATCAAGTAAGGTAGCAGATTTCTGGTTTGATTGACTAAAATCAAATCTGGCCTTTGTCAGAGTAGCAGAATCAAGCACAATACTACCCAAATGAACAGATAGTTCAGAGAGTTTCTGGCTACAAAAAGAGTCAACATCAAATAGTTGTGCACTGATTGTCCTAATCATTGGAATAGACAATGGAAGAATCTTAGTAATGCTGTTAATGTCAGAAATATTTACAATTCTCATTTTTGTTAGAGCAAGAACTTCTAGACAAAATACCATTGTGTATTCTAAACTTATGGCATCATGATGTGTCTTGTTGTTTTCATCAAAAACCAAAACTAAATCCTTGTTTGATTGTGTCAGTAAAGCTCTTTTTTTCTCTAAAATTTCAGCAATCTCAGATAATAGAGTTACAGAATAGCCTAATCTAGGAACCAAGGTAACTGAATGAGAAATATTCTCATATTCTACACATTTGATCAACATACCAACTAGTTGATCAAGAT
This sequence comes from Candidatus Nitrosopumilus sp., assembly GCA_046758125.1. Taxonomy (GTDB): domain Archaea; phylum Thermoproteota; class Nitrososphaeria; order Nitrososphaerales; family Nitrosopumilaceae; genus Nitrosopumilus. The sequence goes on from JBHHZR010000026.1 coordinate 16,761, forward strand.
TTTGTATTTGAGGTCAATGTAACAAATAATTTAGTAACCATAGTTACACTGGTCTGTAGATACAATTTCGATTTTTTTTGAGTATTTGTGTAAAGGAATTTAGCTCTCAATTTTACCTAATAACATATCAAGTACAATTATGGTAAATGAGCATGCATTAACAGTCAGTTTAGAAGAATTTGGATTATCAAAATATGAAGCACAAGCGTATGTAACCCTAATTGCCAAAGGAACACTTTCGGCTAGTGAGTTGGCATATTACTCAGAAATTCCAAGAACTAAAATCTATCCAACTTTACTAAAACTAGAAAAAAAGAAACTAACAATCATATCAAAAAGTAAACCAATTATGTGTACTGCAATTGCACCTGAAGATGCATTTGATGGAATAATTCATGAACAAATTAACAAAGTAAATGCAATGAACTCACTTGTATCTAATTTGAAAAAAGCAAGTGAAGAGAGTAGAAAGTCAAGAGGTTCAGAAGAGAAGAGATACTTTCACATTAATGCAAATAATGTTTTGGCACAACTTCAGACAATGATTGAAGGCTCTAAATCATCAATTAAAATAATGGCAGATCAGTGGGGTCTTGGATTACTTGCTGAATGCAAAGAACAACTAGTAACAGTATTGAGAAGAAATTTAGATGTAAAATTTCTAGTCTCTCCAACTCAGATTTGTTCAGAAACATACAGAGCAATTCCTGATGGAGCAGAGATTAGGGCATCAGAAATCACACAGAATTGCTTTATTTTCGATGAGATAGAATTGTTAATGGTAAATAACACAAACGGTAAAGGCGCAATTTTCTCATCAACTGAAATTCTAGGAACAAATCAAGAAAGAGTTTTCTCAAACATTTGGAAAAGTGCAACCAAGACAAAGGCACTAGATGATATGACAAAGATCGAAGCACAGGAGATTTACAAAATAATCAAGACAGTAAATGAGACTGGTTTGATGTATATTCTCAACTCAATCATGGTATCAAAAAAACCAGAATCAGACATGTTCAAACTGTTAGAGAAGAACGGAATATCTCTAAAATCAAAATCACTTGAGGACATTATTGAGATCATGGATGTAATAATGCAGATTACATGCTCAGGTCATGTCAATTTTGAGGCAAATAACAAAAACATTACAATAGAATCAAAACTAAACAGCGGTCACTCATTGCCATGGGTTTCAATTCTAGATGGATGTCTTCAAAAACAAGGTTACAAAACAAGAACAATATATCAAAATAATTCCAACAAGGGCGAAAAAATCCATATCAAGATAAGTAAAAACTAATCTTAAGTTACGACGATTGATTTAATACCGAAAATTTAGTGTATCACGTATGGGAATTGCATTTGTCTTAGTTAACTGTGATATGGGGTATGAGATGGAAACAATTGCAAAACTCAAAGAAATATGCGATGATGTTCAAGGAACATATGGAATTCATGACTTTATCTGTAAATTAAGATATGATTCAATGGATTCTTTTGAAAAATCCCTACAAAAGATCAGACAGATTCAAAAAATCACTCATACAATTACCATTCACACTATTCCAGAACAATCCTAACACTTAATCATACTTTTACTGTCTAGCAATTCTTTCTTTGTTAATTATCTTCCCAGAATCATTATCAATTTCTAGTGCAATCTCTTGATGTTTAGTAATAACAATCACTGAGGTCACCTTTGGTTTGTCTAGTGAGGTAATGGATTCTAATTCAAAATAATCAAAACCATCTTGATACAATTCATCTCGTACTATTTTTAGTACTCTTTCATCATTAATTGGCATTTTTTCTTTTGACATTTTGATTCCCAACGCAATTAAAATCATAATTAAGAACAATCCAAATCCTGCTTGAAACCAGAATACTATCAACTCTCAAACTATGTATTCTCATAATAACATTTATGATATATTATTTAGAATTCAAAAATTCATTTAACAGATTGTAAAAATAATTCATAGATTTAAAGTCAAAACAAAATCATATTTTAGCAGTAATCTTGCAAAACCAGGCAGGTCCTTTGACATCGCCCATCGTGGTAGAATTAGTATCACAATGTTGTTCTTTGCTTTGACTACTGCTAGACATGATAGGGCATATTAAAATAAAAATACTAGTTTTAGAATTCTTTAGATTCGTTTAGAAATTTTATTCAAATTAAACATCTTTTCTAATATTCTAAATCGCTCCATCTTATTGGTTTAAGATTACAATTACATCCTTCTCGTTTACCACATTTTGGGCAATTACAATCACATAACAGTAGTGATGCGTTACATCCAACACACACTGTATATTCTGCAAAATCCTCTCTCATGATGTTATTACAACATAATGTAAATTAAGTTTGAAGTTTTTTTTCTTTAAATTTATTTAATTTATTTCAATTTTATTAAAAAATTTATCCTCCAGTAGCTGCATCAAATAATGCACATTCACAATCATCACGTTTTCCACAGTAAGGACACAGACAATGACAGTGAGGTAAAGGATTTTGACATACTTCACAGTCAGTATAATTACCTAATTCGTGTTGAGGAATTTCTTGTGACATATTTTACTCCTATCTTTTAATCAAGTAATTCAGGATGTCCTTTTCCACGTAATGAGAACAGAACCACTGCTAATGTAATTCCAACACCAATTACTGCACCATATGCTGCCATTCCAGCTTCAGCCATAAGTTAGTTACTGCAAAATCAACAATAAAGCTAATGGTATCAAAATGAAAAATCTGTTTAATTTTTGATGATTATTTTTACAGAATTTAAGAAATATAATAATCAAAGTTATCTTCAATATTGTCATTAGTATAAGTATGCAGGCAGATATTCATCATGACATTAAAAATTTAGAAAAGGAAATTTTACAAATAGAAGACAGTGTTATAGAATATTTGAAATTAAACAATGACCAACAACGCAAAAAAGCACTGCATGAACTAAAATCCGATCTTAAACATCTAAGTATTATCGCAAACGGAGCACCACTTGACAAAACTGAAGCAAGAAAGACCATGGATTTTTTAAGAAACCATTATGAGCATTTGATGAAATTATCAGTTCCTGCTTGATTAAAAGATGTTTAAAATTTTGATCATTTTCTGACATATTTTTAGAAATCATATAAGATAGGCTGTGTAGAAACCATCCCAAATTAACGATTTATTTTGAGTAATTCTGTAC
>JBHHZR010000027.1:0-19873 GCA_046758125.1 Candidatus Nitrosopumilus sp.
CCCTAATTGACGGTAATCTCGATTTCCTTGGAATTATTTTTGATGTTTCCTGGTTCGGTATAGTCATGTTTTTGCCATGATGCAAATGCTTCAGCACCAATCTTGTGTTTGCCTTTTCCCAAATCTGATGCTTTGAAAACAAATTTCTCATTAAAATCAAATAATTCTTGTCTTACCTCTTCTTCTGAAAGTTTGATAAATGGTTCAAAATTTTTGGCTACTTGAACCCAAATTCTCCTATCTTTCATTGGATTGACTAATTTTGGATTTCTTGTCCAAAAAATTGATGCCTTTCTGTATGAATCAATAGTTCTACCTAATTCCTTTTTTCTAAATCCCCCAGTTGTCAATTTTATGCCATATTTCATTTTAAACGAATTATCATTATTATTGTATGCTTTTGTCCAATTTGCCTCATTGAATGCATCTCTAAGATCTCCTTCAACTAAAAATTGGACATTAATCTCAACATTTTCATCAGATGAGTATTCATCCTTGGATTTTACTAACTCAATCTCTGAAATCCTACTTTCTGCCATACTAACCGTTCATAATGATTTATATCCACAATAAGTGCTTTTTCCGATTACATGAACGCTCAAGTAATCAGCTCAGAACCTAAAGAGATCAACCTTTCAATCACAGAGACTGATATTGGAATCTTATACATTATTCAACATGAGCTTCTAAAGGAATCAAATATCGATTTTGCTGGTGTTATTGTAAAACATCCTCTTACTAATGAATGCTGGATGAGAATTAATTCTAGTACAAAACCACTTGGAGAGATTAAAAAAGCTACAGATTCAGCAATAAAAATGGCAGAAGAATTAAAACAATTATTTAATTCTAAAATAAGGTAAATTAGATTGAAGTTTTGCCCCAAATGTGAGGTCAAATTAAAAAAAAGTGATTCTGGCCTTCAATGTTCAAAATGTGGTTATACTGAAGGACAAGAAATTAAGCAAACAAAAAAAGTTCTAAGTGAAGAGCCTAACGAAGAATTTAATGTATTTGAGGGAGATGAAGGCGAAGAAGCACTTCCAACAATCAAAATAGAATGTGAAAAATGTGGAAATGATGAAGCAGTTTGGTGGATGTTACAAACTAGAAGTGCAGATGAACCAACTACACAATTTTATCGTTGTACAAAATGCAAATACACTTGGCGTAACTACGCATAACGTTTAACTGGAACTTAAAATCAGAAAAGTTGATTTGACTTTTGGAGCAAAAACAAGCGGTTCAGACGATCTAAAGGCAATTATCTCTGCAATATCCACACTTGTAGAAGAAGCTACTTTTGTTGCAACAGCAGAAGGAATTACTTTTAGAGGAATGGATCCTTCCCACGTTGCTTTAATTGATATCTCATGGCCTAATTCTGCTTTTGAAAAATATGAGTGTGATAGTGATATAAAATTTGGAGTAAGAATAGATGAATTCTCAAAGCTCATCAAAAGAGCAGATAAAAAAGACAGCATAGAAATTAGTATATCTGAACAAAACATGTTACTTGTTACAGTTGGAAAAAACAAAAAATACAAAATGCGTCTGATTGAAAGTTCTGCAACTGATACTCCATTACCAAAAATTCCATATGATTCAAAAATTATATTATCTTCTTCAAAATTTGATAAGATTCTTGGAGATGTACAAGTTGTATCTGATTACCTAACAATCCACACATCTGATTCAAAAGGAGATTTTTCAGGAAAAGGTGATTCTGGAGAAGTTGTAATTGATCTGGAAAAAGATGATGAAGAGATTGAAGAAATTTCTTCAAAAGAAGATAGTATTGGTACTTACAGCCTTGAATATCTTAATCCTGTTGTAAAAGCAGTAGGAACTACAGCAGGTCTTATCACATGTGAATTTTCAAGTGCAAAACCTCTTAGAATTGAATTCAAAGTAGCAAATATTGGCAGAATTCACTTTTACTTGGCTCCACGCGTGGAAAGTTAAAGCATTTAAAGATTAACTAATTCAGGTATTTTGAATTGAGACTCGTAATAAAATATGGTGGAACATCAATTTCTGCTGCAAAAGATATCCAATCTGTAGCTAAGTATCTTAACTCATTATCAAAAAAACATCAAATTGTTGTTGTTTGTTCTGCAACAAGTGGAACTACTGATGATCTTATAGAAATATCTGAATCTATAAAGAAGGAAAATAAATTAAAAGCTGAACAACTTGCAGCAAAAATCACCAATAGACACAAGCAATTAGCTAAACAAACAATTAAAAAATCTGATGTACGAAAAAAATTACTAACAAAGTTTGATGAAGACTTTGCAGAACTTGTTGCATTAATTGATGGGATGGTACTACTTGGTGAAGTTACACCAAGAACAATGGATTATCTATTTTCATTTGGAGAAAGATTATCAATAAAATTAGTTTCCTCTGCAATTAATGACTCAGGAAAAAAGTCAATTCCTCTTACTGGAAAAGAAGTGGGAATTGTAACTGACTCAAATTTTGGTGAATCACGACCTCTCATAGATACAACTAGACTTAGAGTATCAAAGACAGTTGATGCCCTATTTTCAAAGAAAACTATTCCTGTTGTAGGAGGATTTGTGGGTGCCGATCAACATGGACATATCACTACTTTTGGTAGAGGAGGATCTGATTATTCTGCAACAACTATTGGTACTTGTATCAAAGCAGACGAAATTTGGTTAATGAGTGATGTAGATGGACTTATGACAGCAGATCCTAAGATTGTAAAAAATGCAAAATTACTCAAAGAAGTTTCATACATAGAAGCAATAGAAATGGCTCTGTTTGGTGCAAAGCAGATACATCCTAGAACATTTGAACCTCTGTTAACAAAGAAAATTCCAATGAAGATTAGAAGTTCTTTTAATGTAAAAAATGAAGGAACTATAGTTACCGCTTCGCCTTCTACCTCTGTCAAAAATACCATAAAATGTGTAAGTAATATTCGAAATAATGGATTAATCGACATTAGAGGTGGCAGTATGGTTGGAACACCAGGAACTGCAGCTAAGATATTTGCAACATTGGCAAAAGCTGGAATTAATGTAATGATGATCTCTCAAAATCCTTCAGAATCAAGTATTACAATTGTGGTAAAGAATACTGATCTTGATAAAGCAGTAAGTACTTTAGAAATGGAATTACTAGGAAAAATCATCAAAAAATTAGAAGTAACTACAGATGTAGCTATTATTGCATTAATTGGTTCAGGTATGCGAGGAACTGTTGGAGTTGCTTCAAAAGTTTTTGGTGCAATTGAGAAAAACAAAATTAATGTATCAATGATTACTCAAGGTTCATCTGAACTTAATCTTGCATTTATTGTAAAAAATTCTGATACAAATGATGCAGTTAGGGCTCTACATAATGCATTTGCACTTGATAAAATAAATTAAGATAAAATCATTTAAGGGAATAAACTCAATCAGATTCATTGAAAAAATTAATTGCTATTCTAATTATTGGAATTTTTACAGCTAGCATCATTTCCATTTCTTCAATATCTGATCAATTCGTTGATGCAGGTTCTAGAAAAAAAATTCACTTTACTCAGACTATCACATCTTCCCAAGATCCAGGACAAGGACATGAAAATCACCAATTAGCACTTATCCTTTCTCCAAATGAAGGAACCATTTATGATGGTTCTATGACATTTACCTCAAGTGAACCCGTACAAATAGTTGTTTTACACGAAATTAACCCACAAGATGCAAAAGGTCAGCCTATCTGGACTGTTGATGGAAATACAATCTATGGCTTGTCTTTAATTGATTCACAGGAAACTTCGGGATCTTTTGAGTTTACAGGAGCTGCTCTAGCATTACATTCACCAAATTCAAAAGAATTCACTGCAACTGTTAGCGTTGATGGTTGGATACGAGGACAACCTACTGAAGTAATTATGCAAAAAATTGAACTACAAAAAGAAGAGCCTTCAATGTTACTTTCTAGAACAAATGTCCCAGCTACAATTCCTATGCATAAAGGAATCTATGAAGGAAATCAAGTTCTTTACATTATAACTGATGGTAGTGATGAAGATTACGCAAAAACTCTCTCAGAAAAGCAAGGATGGAATGTAGAACTTGCTCCAGTTATTGCAAATGTACCAGAAGATACTCTTCAAAAATTATTCGTTTTTAAAAACGGAGTAAAAGGAGATGGAATCTATGGATTTCAAGATGAAGTATTTTCTAGTACTCCATTACAAGAATCACAATACAGTGCATTGAATTCTGTAATTGAAGTTACATGGAAAATAGGCCAAAAAGAAATGGTTTTTGAATCTGCAGCAGATGTAATTGCTGCTGAAGAAGGTGGTAGAATTGAATTTAATGAAACAGGAATTGTACTAAACACTCCACAAATTGTTTGGCCTGATGGACAAATGACAGTACGTCCTGATAATAAAATCACAGATGATATGCCTTATGGTGGTGGCCAAATCACTGAAATCAATGAAGAAGAACTGACTGTAACATTTGTTGCTCATAGAGGTTGGGGACCTGATGGAAGAACCATTTACTATATTGTTACTGATGCTACTCCTTCAGGACCTGCTCAAACAATGGGAGTTGCATCATCGCCTACTTCTGCAAATCTTATAGCTCATTCTGCAGCAGTTGATCTTTTCCAATTCAAAAATGGAATTAAAGGCTCTGGCCCATTAGGATTCCAAGCAGGAATTGCTGGTGCTGCTCTTGGGGATTCAAATTATAGTCCAATGTGGAGAATTTATCTAGTTGAATGGAATGATACAGATTCTGCAAAAGTTCTAGAAACAAAATCAGACATTGATTCATTTCGTGCAGATAATTTATTAACTGTCAGTATTGCGCGACCAACTAATAGTGATCATATAGTTAACTGCCCATTTATAGATCCATTCCAATAAACCTACTAAAAGGATAAATTACTTAACAAAAGAATTGTTTTACAATTGACTGGTAAACTCTACATAGTTGGTGTCGGTCCTGGACACCATGATCATATGACATTTAGAGCAAAACAAGTAATTGCTGAAAGCGATACAATCGTTGGATATGAAACATATGTGAATCTAGTTCAAGATTTAATTGAAGATAAAACAGTTTATCGTTATGCAATGACACAAGAAGTTGAGAGAGCTCATCAATGCATTGATCTTGCAAAATCAGGAAAAATTGTTTCTCTTGTATCAAGTGGAGATCCTGGAATTTATGGAATGGCTGGTTTAATTTATGAGACACTAGCTGAAGGTAGGTGGAATCCTAAAGATGATCTCCAAGTTGAGATTGTTCCAGGAGTTTCTGCACTAAATTCTTGTGCATCAATAATTGGTTCACCATTAATGACTGATTTTGCAGTTGTCAGTATGAGTGATTTGTTAGTTCCATGGGAAATCATTGAACAAAGAGTAGAAGCTGCAGCACAAGGTGATTTTGTAATTGTAATCTATAACCCCGCAAGTAAAAAAAGAATTCATCAACTACAAGATACTAGAAAAATTTTGTTAAAATATAGAAAACCTACAACTCCTGTTGCTATTATTAAAGGAGCATTTAGAGAATCAGAAACAATTGTCATGACTGATTTGGAGAATTTACCCAATCATTCAGACAAATTAGGCATGATTAGTACTGTAATTATTGGAAATTCATCAACATACAACTACAAAGATCTGATGATAAATCCAAGAGGATATAGATCAAAATATAATTTAGAAGAACAGACTAATCCTAATCTTAAAGTCTAATAGCTTTTCTTAATAACTTCGTGTAATTCTTCACTAAGATCTAACTTATCTCTAACTGGAGAAATAATTTTTACCAAGTAATTTCCAACAGTCTGTTTTAAATCTCCTGGATGTAATCTCCTTTCAGCAAAATCAGTTTCTAATTGATTATAATTTGTATATGAAACATTACCGCCAAATTTCTCTGGCCTTTCAACATTCATTTCATTAAATTCATGAAAAATCACAGTTCTTGCAATCTCTAGTAATGGATTTTTTTGAATATTTGCTTCCTCACACCAAGCTTTACTAATCTTTTTCTTTATTTCATCATCTGTATTATGAATAAATATACCTGAATCTGCATCTGATTTGCTCATTTTTCCTAATATTTGAGAATCACTAGAATCTGCAGGTTTTGAAAGTCCTGGTAATAATCCGTGGTGAACTGCAACAGGAACCTTCCATTTCATTTTAGGAAAAATCTCTCTTACTAACATGTGGATTTTTCTTTGATCCATTCCTGAATGAACAATATCTAAATCAAGTGAATGAATATCAACTGCTTGCATTGGCGGATAAAGTAATTTTGCAAGATCAACTTTACTTTCATCTTCAGATCTTCCCATAATTGTTAATGTACGCATAGTACGTTTCAAGGTCATATGTTTAGTGAATCTGACAAATTCTTTCCAGTATTCTTTTCTTGAATCATAAAGATCAGAACCAAGAACAATATTTACTTCTGGGCAAACAAGTTTGAATGCTTCTGCATAATATTTTGAGACTTTTGTAATAGTTTCCCAATCCCCACCTAATTTGTCATTAATCAAAGTATGCCAATCTGCAAGAAATACAGTACAATTTACTCCAGCCTTAACAAAATCATTAATTTTGAAACCAGTGCTAATTAAACTACCTAGATGTAAGAAACCAGAGATTTCTAAACCTATGTAATGTTTTGGAGAAGAATTTGTCTTGAATAGTTCAATTAACTCATCTCGTGTAACTATTTCTTCTGTTGGTAGTCTCTCAATCAAATCAACTTTTTCTGTAATATCCAAATCAAATCAACTTTTGAGATGTAAACGTATAAAGTTATTCAAAGGTATTACCCCCAAAATATGAAATATGGTATCAAAATAATTTTCTAAATCTCTACTTGCAATTTTTCTTATGTTTTCTTAAATCATCTTGAGTATTAAATTCAGTTCCACAAACTCTACATTTTTCTTTTTTCTTATTATGGGCTTTTTCTTGATGTTTCTTTAATCGATCAGAATCAGGAAGTACTGTCCCACATTTTTTACATTTTAGCTCATTTTTGCTAGAACCAAATAATCCCATACTAATCATTTCTACATACTAGAAAAAATAGTTTTTAGAAAAATTCGTCAGAACTTATCTATATTTCTGGTTCATCTAAGCTTTTTCTTGGTCTTGTACTTAGATAAAATGCATGAGTACTAATGATAAATGATGCTAGAAACATTTTAGTTGCAAAAATTAAGTTCCATGGTCTTTCAGGATCTGGATAAGCAACTGATAACATATCAATATCTGGAACTACCCCATTGATAGTTCCTGCAGATATCAGTGCATTTAACACTGTAAAATTGTATAACACTTCATAAAGTGTAATTATTGAAAATCCTAGTAGCATTAACTGTAGTAGCGCCATCTTTGTTCCAATAAGTTTATTTCCAGCAGTTCTTCTCCAACCAATTCTAGAAACACAATACCATCCAATTATAGTTGAAAAAAATATCCAAGTTGATACTCTTGCAAAATTTTCAAAAGGAACAGTTGTATTATGAATTGCTTCTCCCATTACATATGTACCATTTTCCATCCATTCTATCATTGTTACATATACTCCAAAAACAAAAGATGCTAACATTATGAAAGCACAAACATAGAAAATATACAGAAAAACCTTGTATCCAATATCTGTTCTCTCAAGATGACGTGATTTCATTATGCCGTTAGCAAAATTTTGAAATATAAAAATTCATGTGTGCCTGACGAGATTTATAGACTAGTTATAAACAGAATTACTATTGAAAATTGCAATTAACATTCCTATTGTAGGCAAGGAAGAGATTTCTGCAGTAACCTCTATTCTTAAAAATGGTGCCTTAACCTCATCTGCTAATCAAGGCGGTAAGCATGTTCAAGCTTTTGAAAAATCTGCAGCATCTTTTGTAAAGTCAAAATATGCTATTGCTGTTAATTCTGGAACTGCTGCATTACAAGCCTCTCTTTGTGCATTAGATATCAAAAAAGGTGATGAAGTTTTGGTTCCATCATTTACCTTTGTTGCTACCGCAAATGCTGTAGTATCCACTGGAGCAAAACCTGTTTTTGTTGATATTTTAAAAGATAACTATACAATAGATCCAGATGATCTACAAAAAAAGATTACAAAAAAAACACGAGCCATTATCCCTGTTCATCTATATGGAAATGTAGCTTACATAGAAAGATTATCTGAAATTTCAAAAAAATACAACATTCCAATTATTGAAGATTCTGCACAATCTTTGGGTTCTACTTACAAAGGAAAACATACTGGTACTTTCTTTGAAATGGGATGTTATAGCATGTATCCTGCAAAGGTAATGACTGCAGGAGAAGGTGGATTTATTGTAACTAATAATAAAAAACTTAGAGACAAATTATTGATGATTAGAAATCATGGAATGATTAATGGATATGATACAAGAATTTTTGGTTTAAACTTACGATTACCAGAAATTAGTGCAGCAATTGCAACTATTCAATTGAAAAAACTTCCAAGCTTTTTAAAATCTAGAAGAAATAATGCAAAACTCTTATCAAAATTAATCTCTGGACTTAAAGTTGATCTTCCTTGTCCACGAAAAAATGAAAATGTAAATTGGTATCTTTATACAATTGCAACAAAAAAACGTGATACACTTCTAAAGAAACTAAACAAAAAAGGAATTGGTGCAGCATCTTACTATCCTACACCAGTTCACAAAACTCCATTTTACAAACTAGAAACAAAACTATCTGTTACTGATTGGGCAGCTTCACATGTAATCTCTTTACCAATTCATCCAAAGGTAACTCAGAAAAATATTGAATTTATTGCCAAAGTTATGCATGATATACTATGAATGCTCTAGGCGAGAAAATTGGAGAACTTTGTAAGATAATCTTACCGATTCCTGAGGAATACTACCATGGAAATCCTAATTCATCTATAGCAGTTTGCACACTTTCAAGCATGGATTTACTCAAGAAATTTTCAAATTCTAAAATTTTAAATGAAATTTCAATAGTAGGAAGATTACTTTCTGAAAATAAAGGAATTGATTCAATTATTGAACATGTAAATGAAAATCAAAAAATTTCAACCATCATAGTATGTGGAAAAGAGGTTTGGGGACACAAAGCTGGTCATTCTTTGTTTGAGTTACACAAAAACGGAGTTGATAAAGATAATAGGATAATTAATTCAACTAGTCCCGATCCATATCTTACAATTTCTAAATCGAAGATAAACTATTTTCAAAGTAATGTAACTCTCGTAAATTTAATCAATGAAACTGATTACCAAACAATTTTAGATAAAATTAAAGTCTAGTATCCGTTTCTCTGTCTTTCTCGATTAATTTCATTTTTCTTTTTATATTCTTCTACAATGTCATCTGGTGTAAGATTTAGCTCAAGTGATGCCTGAACCACAAAATGCCAAATATCAATTAATTCTTCTCTTGCTTCAGCTTCATTAAATTCAGTTGGGGTCTTCCACCATTTCCAATTTGTAGTTCTTTGCAATTCTACTGCTTCATGCATAATTGCAGTACTTAGGGCAGAAACTCTTCCTTCAGAATCTTTTGGATATCTATCTAATTTCATCATGTCTGATAGTCCTTTTTGAAGCTTGAATATTGCATCTAATCTATCTTCAGCTTTTTCAGACATTTCTTGTGACAATAACAAATTAATTTGAGAAATATTTGAACTTAAGTCTTTTTAGAATCTGATCATTTTTTCATACATTTTGATTCGTTTATTGATATCTCCATTTTTGATCTTTAGTAATCCCTCCAAACCATATCTTTCAACTGCAAATGATCCTAGGACATTCCCATAAACCACTGCTTTTTTAATCTCAGACTGGTTAGTTGATTTTTTGCTTGCAAGATATCCAATCATTGCTCCAGCAAAAGAGTCACCAGCACCAGTAGGATCCACTACATCTTCTAGTGAAAATCCTGCTGTTGGAAAAATCACATCATCATAAAACATCAAAGAACCATGCTCACCTTTCTTGATAATGACATATTTTGCTCCCCATTGCATCATTTTTTTAGCACATTTAATCAAGTTGAATTCTTTTGTTAGGAGTTTGGCTTCTTCATCATTTATCACGACTGCATCTACAGCTTTAATCATCTTGATTACTGCTTCACGTTTGGTTGATATCCAAAAATCTATAGTATCACACATAGAAAATTTCACTTTATCAAATTCTTTGATTAATGAGATATTTTGCTCAGGATCATTATTTGCAAGATACACAAATTGAGATTTTCTATAAGCCTCAGGAACTGTTGCTTTAAAATCAGCAAGTACATTTAACTCAGTTTTCAAAGTTGATCTAATGCTAAGAGTATTATCATATTTTCCATCATAACGAAACGTTTTGCCATCTTTGACACTTAATCCTTGTAAATCAAGATATTTGGATAAAATATTATGATGTTTTCTTGGAAAATCTTTTCCAACCACTGCAATTAATCCAGTATTAACAAAATTACTTGCTGAAATTGCTGCAAAAGTTGCTGCACCTCCTAAAACATTCTTTAATGTTTTTTTTGGAGTTCTAATTGTATCTAATGCAGTAGAACCAAAAACAGTAAGCATTTGAGAAGAAATTAATCTTGATGTATAAATTCTCTTGCTTGCTCTTCTGTTGGATAGTAAACAAATGGAACATCAATAGATGTAAAAAATACATCATATGTTGTCACTCCATTAATTTTTACAGATTGAGATTCTTCTTTTACACTAGAATCTGTATAAAAAGTACCTTTAACAAAACTATTATCTAATGGTTGTAATGTAAATGGCTCTAACTGTCCTTTTCCTATCATTTCATCATTAGCAATTACAAAGAATTCAGTCTCGCCTGCAGTCAGTAGTAGTAATGAAGGATTTTCAAATTTTAATTCAACATTATAGTTTGAACCTTTCTCATTTTCATCTAATAATTCACTTTGAGTAATACTTACTTCAATTTGTGATGCAGATGCATATTGTGAATATCCAAAAATACTCGTGCCTAATACAAAGATAACAATAAGACCGCCTTTCTTTGATGAATTCATGGCTAATTCTTATAAAATAACATTTTAACTCAAAAGGAAAAAATTCCCAATAAATTGTGTAAAAGTTTTGATCTAATCTTAAAGCTCCTTAGAGCTAACAGAATAAATCAAAATTAGATGATTGTTTCTTATTGGCTAGAATCAAACTAAAGATTGGTGAGAATGAAATTGAAGTCGATTCTAGAGATTTCTATATTGATAATCAAACACTAGGTGAAATTATAGATAATCTATCACATCATTTACCAGAAAATCAAGCAAAGATAGTATATGAAACAGAGCCTTCACCAAGCCCACTTCAATCAGATAATTCAACCCAATATGGTCTAGAATATCTTGATGATGCTGAAGCATATGAACCAGAATTTAATGAACCAAAATACATCACTTCTAATGAAATTAAATCAAAATTACGAATTTTAGAAACAAGCAGATTCTTTGATTCACCAAGAACAGTAACTGAAACTGTTCAACAACTTAGGGAATATGGATGGGCTGCAAGTCCATTAGACGTATCAAAGGCTCTAGCAAAAATGGCATCAAACAAAGAAATTATGAAAAATTCTGATGAGAATAGAACTCATTATTTTGTTGAAGAACCATTAGTTGCTAACTAGAATAATTACACTTTTCACAACTAGAAAAAACCTCTCCATCTAGATGATCAAAATGTGTTTTGCATTGATTACATGTATGATGCATATCAAAATATCCGTCTTTTTCAACCTCCCCAATTCTATTTGATTCAAGATCTGTGCCTTTGCATTTTATACAATGGCAACCACACTCAATTTTCATAATTTTCCTCCAATAATCTATGTATAGTTTGAATACTTATACGAATCATTGGAAAAGAAAAGAATCATCCCCTTAGAAATAGATGATCATTTCAAGCTTTTTGGAAAAGAACCATGGGAAGTAGATTATGGCGAAAAATGCCCCATTTGTAATGTTAGAATTGATGAATATGGTTTTTGTTCGTGTGGTTCTAGCGGAGATTAAATTTTCTTACTAGTGGCAATATTAGAATCATCAAAAATCCTACTGCTAATGGAGCAATTATTGGAAATTCAGGTACTACTGTAGTTCCCACAATTGTAATTTCTCCCGTAGTTTGGGGTTTCATATTAAGCCAAACATGAGTTCCATTATTGATGTATTGATTGAAAAAAACCTTTTCTTCATCAAGATATACCATGTATGGCTCCCACAATAATTTTAAAGGAATTATGATAGTAATAAATTGATTATTATCATTTACTTCCAAGCTAATTTCCTTTGTAGGTTGATTAAAATCAAAATTTTCAATATCTGCAAAAGTTTTAACTTCTACAAGAAATTCTTTGTCTTCCCAATTTACTTGTTTGATGTTACTTGGTATATTGAATGAATATTCTAAAACCATCTGACAACCATGACAAACGAATCCTCTCTTGTCTCCTAAATTTACAGCTCTGTCATTTACAAAAACTAAATCGAGTTTTTCAGGAAGGACAAAAATTGTTGATTCCAAATATAAGAAATCCAAAGTCCAAAGATTATCCTTTAGTAAAAGTACATCTTTCAAATCATAGTCAATAATAGAATCACTATCTGATGGAAAAATCATTACTGAATCATTATTACCAATTACTGTAACAATTTGTTCTTCACCTTTTTCATCAGTAATAGCTAAATTTTCAATGGTTCCATCCAAAAGTTTTACTTGTTTTGGAGAATTAGCAGAACTTACAACATGTTTAACATGAATTTCTCCTGATTCACTAATTATTACTTCAACTGATTTCTGTTTTGCTTTTTCAGCAATATTGACTTCCTGGGCACTTGCTGAAGGAATTACTAGAATTAGTAAAATTATGATAAAAATAGCATAAAGTTTTGATTCCATTTATTCCACAGTTACATGAAGCATTTGTGCTTTCTCTAAAGGACAGTCATTACCATCTCTCTCAAGATTTACAATTTTATCTGCAACATCCATTCCTTCAATAACTTCACCAAATACAGTATACTGTCTATCAAGAAATGTACTATCTGCTGTTACGATGAAAAATTGTGAGCCTGCACTGTCTGGATCTTGTGCTCTAGCCATAGAAACTATGCCTCGTAAATGAGATCGTGAATTAAATTCAGCCTTGACATTATATCCTGGTCCACCCATTCCCCATGAACTTTTGTTATCTGTTTTTGTATTTGGATCACCTCCCTGAATCATAAATCCAGGAATAACTCTATGGAATAGAGTACCATCATAGAATCCTTCTTTAGCTAATTTTTCAAAATTTCTAACAGTTTCAGGTGCTAATTCAGATAGAAGTTTAAATGAAATCTTTCCAAAACTAGTTTCAATATTTGCTACAGTCATCAAAAATGCTTCTCTTCTCTTATCATAAGAGTCTTTTGTGAAAACTTGATTGAAAATTCTTATAGATCTTTGAACTATTTTGCAAAATTCATAATTATCAGTACGTTTTTCGTTGATATATTTTATCTTGTAGACTTTGAAATTTTTATTTTTATAACAACTGGAATTATTAGAAATGACATTTTAATAATTTGAAAAGTTATAGTCTTATATAGAACAACTAAAACTTAGAATTCGTTGAATCGTACAAACCAAAGCACGGTAATTAAAGAAGCAATTAATTCTTATCTTGACAAAGGGGTTACCGACAAACAGGATATCTATACTAAAGTTGTTGATGAACTTGGTGTTCCAAGACCAACAGTACGAAGAGTTGCAAGAGATCTAAGAACTGAATTACTACAAAAGATCCAAATTTTACAATCAGATTTGCCTAAAGCAACTACCTCTGAAGAAGACGAATAAACTCGGTTCCTTTTTCTTTTTAATTATATTATTGTGTGATTATCAGCATTACTGTTATAAACAATGATTTTTTTCCCATAATTATGGGATATCTGGGAAATCATCTAGCAACAGTGGTGGTGGCAATTTTTGCTGCAGTACTAACTGGTCTCTGGCCAGTCTTTGTTGATATTGCTCCAATATTGAATTTCGTATTCATAATATCAGTTCCAATTACATGGTTCTTGGCAGTAATTTGTTGGATATCTCAAAGAAGTGCTGATTATATGCATAAACATGCTTCCCACAGTGAAAAAAAAAGCTTGAGTAGTACACATACTATTCAGACTACAACTACGGGTGGCCAAGTTGGTCTTTCAGAAATAAGAAGTATTCAAAATGAATTATCTTCTGAACTAAACGAACTAAAGGAATCTGTAAAACTAAAAGACAGTGAAATTGAAAGATTAAACCAGGAAATTTCTAATCTACAAACTCTTGTTCAAATTGAATCATTAAAAACTGAATTGGCTAATCTCAAAATGTTAGCTTCTAAAAGAAAAAAGTAAATTTAATCCTTACAGTGACAACAAACTATGCCGTGATTATTCTTACAGCTAGGACAACTTATAGCACCACCATAATGGCATTTACATGAACATAATTCAGTTACGTCTTTTTCCAAACTTGATAGTCTTATAGTATGATGTAATATTTGACTTTTACAGTCTTAATCTAAAAAAACTGAAAAATTCTAACAACAATTCACGAAAAGTTACAAAAATTTCTAAACTAATACTGATTGATAATATATTAAAATAAAAAAACTAAATTCTTAATATTCAAAAATGATTATGATTATTTTTTATAATCCGCCACCAGAAATTTCACTTAATTCTAATTCATATCCATTGGGATCTTTAATGTAAATTGATTTTGATTTTTCCCATTCTACAGGACCACCATAAAGTATCTCGACATCAAATTCTTTACACTTTTCAACAATCTCATTAAAATTTGTAATGCTAAATCCAAAATGAGCTATACCACCCTCTGGTGACATTTCAGGTACTTCGTACAAACATAACTTGATTGAATCATTTCCAATAATTTTTGATGGTACATCTATCTTATTTGGATTCTCCTCTTGTTTTACCTCAAAACCAAACAGGTTTTTGTAAAATTCTACACTCTGCTCCAAATCCTTGACTTTCATATTTACATGATCAATTGATGTAGCCTTGAGATGTGTACTCATACAATTTCTTGTATTATGCAGATATTTACTTTAGTACTCAAAATTCAACGGGCTTGGAGGGCTTCGATCCCTCGACCTGTAACTTAGGAGGTTACCACGCTATCCATATTTCGCGTCAAATGACTCTGCGCCACAAGCCCAGCAAAAAAAACATTCTTAATTATTTAAGCGTAGTCAAGATTTTCTTTGATCATTTCTTGAATATTTTTCCAATTTTCATTTTGTACATCATTCCATTTTTCAAAATATACGACATCTTTTAGATCAAGTCTTGGTAACCAACCTGCAGTCTCAAGATCTGGTTTTTCTTCAAATTCATTAACATATCCTAAACACAAGTAAGCAACAGGAACAACATACTCTGGTAATTCAAGAGTCTCTTTTAAAACATCATTTGATAGTATACTAACCCACCCAAGACCTATTCCTTCTGCTCTTGCTGATAGCCACAGATTTTGGATTGCACAACATACACTGTATAACCCTGCTTCTGGAATGCTTGATCTACCAATTACAAATGGTCCAAATTTTGTAGGATCATATGTTACACACAAATTTACTGGAGATTCTAAAATACCTTCTAACTTGAATGAAATATACTTTGATCGCTTTGGTTCTTCAATTAATTGTGATGAACGATTTTTTTCTTCCTCAAAAGATTTTTTGATCTTCTTTTTTGTTTCAATATCTTTTATCAAGATAAAATTCCATGGTTGAGAAAATCCTACAGATGGAGCGTGATGTGCAGCATGAAGAATTTTTGATAAGACATCATCTTCTATGGGTTTAGAGATAAAATGAGATCGAACATCTCTTCTTGAATATATTGCCTTGTAGAAACCTCTTTTCTCATCTTCAGTAAAATCTTCTGTCAACTATTTCATGCCTTCTTTCTTTTTATTCATTCTTTCTTTTGTTAAACGTTAATAATGCCAGTATCTTGTTTTGTACTTCAATGGGCCGGTAGTCTAGCTGGTTAGGATACCGCCTCGACACGGCGGTGATCGTGAGTTCGAATCTCTCTCGGCCCACTTTTTTTTAATTTAATTCAGTTTTGAACTCTTTTTCAACTATACTCCATGAAGTTTCAGTAGTGATAATTCCTTCAGCCATAAAACTACTAATTTTATCTTCTATTGCAGCTTGATAAATTTCTGCACTAACTTCTGATTTGTTAATAGTAAATGTACTTTTTAGAGGCACTTCTGCACCTGGATAAAATACTGCTCTCCCAGGCAATGCAATATCTGCAGTAGAATATTGTCCAGAACCTAATAGTTTATCATCATTATAAATCTGATATCCTATTTGTGCAACAGTAAATGTTTTCTCACTTGGATTCTTTACAAGAAAAGTTACATCAAATGTTGCTTGATTATTTATTGTGTTTACATCTTTTAGTTCTACACTTGCTAATTCAATTTCAGCTTGTTCGAGATGTGCATTATCCAGACTAGCATAGTAAACAATTCCTCCCAACATTGCTAAAACTCCAGCTACTGCAGCATAAACTGTCATTTTAGTTTGGAGTGTCATTTCAATGGTATCAGATTTGGTACAACTAAAAAAGGTTGTTAAGATCCAAATACATAATATTTGATTTAAAATATCCTATTCTATGACTGCATTAGAACAAGCGATTCTTACTTGGATTCATCTTGTTTCAGCTGCAATTTGGGTAGGCGGTTCTATTTTCATTGGTATAGTATTTTCTCCACTTTTAAAAACAATGACAAATTCTCTTGAAGAAAGAATGCAAATAATGATACGAGTTGGAAGACGATTTAACAAAATTGCTGTACCGTCATTGATTATTCTTATGGCAACAGGATTGTATAGTTCACACGTGTTACTTAGTAAACCTGAACTTCTTGTTGCAACAAGTTATGGGACATTTCTAATTATTAAGATACTTCTTGTTATTGCATTAATTATTACCTATGTAGTACATGTACGAGTGATTCGAAAGGATATTGAAGATAAAATTATGTTAAAACAAATGCCAGAACCTCAAATTCAAAAATTAAGAAAAAAAATCATTATTCTTGGAGAAATCACGGTAGTTTTGTCAGTAGCAATTCTATTCTTTGCATCACTACTAGATGCTGGAGTTTGATATTCCCTCAATAATTACTTCAAAACCATTAGGTATCCTTCCAACTCCATATTTGCAGCCTGTAATTTTTGATGTTACAAACAAATTTGTCTTCAAATGCTTTGTAATTTCTCTTATCTGAAATGTAGTTCTTTTTGGACCTAGGCTTGCAGGAACTACAAGCATATCTGCTAGATTCTCATCTACGCCAAGTGGTTTTTTAGTAAATTTATCAAAATCTAAATTAAATCTTTGTGTTTTCTTATCAAACAACGCATCAATACCTACAATTGAATTTTCATCAATACTGTAAATCAATAATGATGCTCCTGAATCTATTGCATCTTGATTTTTAATCTCTGTTTCAACAATAAAATTTTCTTCAGATAATTTTCTTTTAATATATTCAATTTGATTTTTGATTTTTTCAATCGGGAGTTTTGAAAATGTACAAATTAATTTTACATCATTAGTTTTTCTTTTTGAAAAAGATATTGATTTTATGTCAGATGGAAAAACCTGTAAATTTATTTCACCACCACCTTTTGGATAATAACCACGTTTAGTTAATTTTAATGAAAAATCTATTCCCATCCTCGAATATGCTTCTCTTAATACATACTTAGTATAATCAATTGTAGGACTCCAAAGTACATCGGTACCTCCCTTAATTGTCAAATCAAGCTTTTTCTTAGAAATTGCAACTATAGGGATTAAGACTTGTAAAATTAATGAAATACTTCCAGCAGTTCCAACATCTTCAATTAACTTTAGACTTTGAATATCTCCAGGAATGAATTTTAATTCAGTTGAACCAATTTCTGCTCCAATCACTTTAGCATTTGCAATTTTTTGAAGAATTGTTATTGCTGTAAGATGTTGTGGTTTCAATCCTGGAATTTTTCTGTTTTTTCTTATATTTTCCAAATGAATTGGTTGTTTTGTAATGCAAGAAAGCACAATTACAGAACGAACTATTTGTCCTCCTCCTTCACCATATTCTCCATTAATTTTTAAAAAATTCATGATTTCTTTTAATTACAACTCTTTATGATAGTTTTTTAAAAAGAAATTTTCTATATTTTTGTATGAATGGTTTAATGATCGGAAGATTCCAACCTTTTCACCTTGGTCATCTTGAAGCATTACGATTTGCATTATCAAAAGTCGATAAATTGTGGGTAGGTTTAGGAAGCTCTAACAAATCTCCAGAAAAAAATAATCCTTTTTCTGCTGAAGAGAGAAAAGAGATGATTCTATCTTCAATTGATGATTCAATAAAAGAAAAAATTTCAATCTATTCTATACCAGATTTGGATAACCATGCAAAATGGATTGAAAACATAGATACCATTGTTCCAAAATTTGATATTGTTTTCTCAAATGATGAATTAACAAATCATCTGTATTCCAAAAGAGATATTCAAGTAATTCCAATTCCTTTTCTAAAAAGAGATGTATTATCTGGAACAAATATTCGAGATTTAATTATTAGCGATCAAAAATGGGATGACCTAGTACCAGAGGGAACAAAAAATTTTTTGATTAACACTAGTGCTAAAGAACGACTAAAAAATCTCTAATTATAAATAAACCCCATATCACACTGACCATAGAAAACAGATGGAATATCTTTCAATGCTTCCAGGCCCAACAAATGTACCAAATAGAGTAATGAGGGCGATGCTTGCACCAATAATTAATCACAGAAGTGATGATTTTGTTGAATTATACACCGATGTTGTTGAAAAAACTCAACAAATATTTCAAACACAAAATGATATTGTTGCATTATCTGCATCTGGAACAGGCGCTGTAGAAGCAGGGGTGATTAATCTTGTTAAAAAAGACGACAAAGTCATTATTCCTGTTAATGGTGAATTTAGTAATAGATTATCTCAACTTATTGAAGGTCAAGGCGCAAATGT
This sequence comes from Candidatus Nitrosopumilus sp., assembly GCA_046758125.1. Lineage (GTDB taxonomy): Archaea > Thermoproteota > Nitrososphaeria > Nitrososphaerales > Nitrosopumilaceae > Nitrosopumilus. The sequence continues at coordinate 19,179 of JBHHZR010000027.1, forward strand.
TGTAAAACTTGAAACTCCACCAGGTCAAAATGCAACTTTTGATCAAATTAAAGAAGCATTTGATAACAATAAAGATGTTAAAGTATTCTATGTTGTTCACAATGAAACTTCAACTGGAACAATGGTAAATTATCTTGATAAAGTATCTGATTTAACGTCTAGAAATGATGCATTCTATGTTGTAGATTCAGTTTCTCTACTTGGCGGTGCTGAACTTCCAGTAGATAAATGGAATATTGATGTATGTATGACTGGAGCACAAAAAGCAATTGCTGCACCTCCAGGCATTTCACCAATTTCAGTCAGTGCTAAAGCTAAAAAATACATGATCGAAAACCCACCACCAACCATGTATTTCAATTTAGCACGATATTTCAAATATTATGAAGAATCAAAACATACTCCTTTCACACCAGCATTGCCCCTACTTTATGCATACAGAGAAGCGTTATCAATTATGTTAGAAGAAGGATTACAAAATGTCTATAGACGTCACAAGATTTGTTCTGATGCACTATACTCTGGATTAAGTGCAATTGGTTTAACACCATTTGCAAAAGAAGCAGATCGTTCAATTTCAATTGTTGCTCTACATTACTTAGATGGACTTGAAGACAAAACTTTCAGAAACACCTTAGCAGACAAATTCAAAGTCTTAGTAGCGGGAGGATTTGGAAATCTCAAAGGAAAGGTAT
>JBHHZR010000028.1:0-18478 GCA_046758125.1 Candidatus Nitrosopumilus sp.
TAAAAAAGAAAATTCTTCGAAATAGTTACTAGAATCATTTAAGATATTTTGTTTTATCTATAATTCTAGCTTTTTGAAATGCAATTTTTCTGTTATTACAAGATTCACAAACTCCACAATGATATTTTTTATTTGAATAACAACTCCAAGTTTTAAAGATAGAATTTCCCAAAACTTTCATACCAGTTTTCAGTAAATCACTTTTTGATAATCCTTTACGATAAGGTGACCAAATCTCAATTTTTTTTCGTAATCCTGAATTAATTCCATCTATCTCTCCTTGATTAAATGCAGACTCTAGTTTTTTTACAAAAGATGGTCTACAATCAGGATAGTATTTATCTCCAGTATGAGCACCATATACAACTAGTGAAGCATTTAATGTAAAAGCCCATGCTGATGCAACTGATAGAAATACTGCATTTCTAATTGGAACTACAATTGAATATTCAAATTTACTTGGAATCTTTCTTTTTGTGCTTGTTAAAACATTAGAATCTCCATATAATTCTCGCATAAAACCAATATCAATAATTTTGTGCTGTTTTAATCTAAGTTTCTTTGCAAAAGATTTTGCTGCTAAAATTTCTCTACTTGCCTTTTGTCCATATGAGAATGTAATTCCATACAATTCATATTTTGATTTCAAAAATGAAACTGCACAAATAGAATCAACTCCTCCACTAAAGACAATAACTGCTTTTTTCATAAATCTCACCTAAAGATTATTTTCTCTTATCTACAGCACCTTTGCTAGGTTTACAAATAATTGTCTGACATTTTGTGTTTGCTGAAGCAAATCCTCTTGACATAGCTAAACTGATTTTCTTCAAATCTGTAGAACTTTTTGAAAATGCAATTACTGAAGGTCCTGCACCACTAATTGTAACTCCCAAAGCTCCTGCTTTTAGTGCATTTTGCTTAACTTTAGAAAACCCTGGAATCATATGTCGTCTTGCAGGTTCAACTATTACATCTTTAATTGAATTTCCAATTAAATCTGGATCTTTTTTTATAAATCCTACAACAATTGCCGATGCATTTGACAAATTCAAAATACTATCAGTTAGTTTAATTTTCTTTGGAATTACTCCTCTTGAAACTTTAGTTTTCTTTTTTGGAACATCAATCTTTGGAACAGCAACACACATCCTAAGATTTGATGGAGGTTCAATTCTGATAACATCTAAAGGATTTGTTTTAACAATAACAAACCCCCCTAAAACAGATGCAGCTACATTATCATAATGAATTGAACCAGCACTAGCTTTCTCTCCAGAACCTGCAAATTCTACTAAAGAATTCCCATCAAGTTTGAGTTTAAACAGTTTATCAAATGCTACTGCAGTTGCAGCTGCTGATGCAGCACTACTACCCATTCCAAATCCAGCTGGAACTCCTTTTTTGATTTTAATCTCAATACCATCTTTGATTTTGAATCTTTTTTTCATGTTTTTAACAACTAACCCTGCAGTATTCTTTTCAGGATTTTTTGGAACATTATCATTTGTAATTATTTTAATTCCACTTTTTGTTTTAGTTAGTGTTACTTTATCATAAAATCCATCTATTGCTAATCCAAATACATCAAATCCTGGACCTAGATTTGCAGTAGATGAAGGAGCTTTTACAGTAATGGATGTCAACTAGTCTTCTACCTCCTCACCTAAGTTAAGAATTCTGCTTAGTGATCCTTCCAAATTTACAAGACCTTCACCTGTCACATTTGAAACTGGAATTAATCCTTGTGCAAATCCACTAAGATTGAGACCTCGTAAAATGTTTGTAGTCAATGTATAGGTATCTCCATCTGCTTCCTTGGCAATAGCATTCTCTAATGTACTTAAACTTGTTGACCATTGTAGTATGTCTTTTAGCTTGCTACCAATTAGATCTGTTTTTGTAAGTACATTAATTGTTGGTAAATTCAAACGTAATCTTATTGATGTTGCAAGTAGTGCAATTGAAACAAAATTAACTGGAGTGGTAATTAATGCTCCATCAAAAAGAAAGATACTTGTTTTTTCTTCTGAAGAAATATTCTCAACAAGAAAACGTCCACTAGAACGATATGCAAACAATTCAATTTGTCCTGGAGTGTCAACAATTAGATAATCAGGATTTACTCTATTTACTTCATTTTGGATATCATCAATTTTTGATGCAATCAAATCATTTGCCATTATTAAGGCACCATTAGGACCAAGATCATATTGTTGCATTATAGATACAATATCTACATAGTCTCTAACATCCACATCACAAGTATATGGTAAATTCTCAACACCTGGGTCTAAATTTAAAACAGCAGTAAATGCTCCATTTTTTGTATAATATTCATATAATTTTGATGTTAGTAGTGATTTTCCTGAACCAGCAGTACCGGAAATAAAAATTGATTTCAATCCGTCTAATTTTCTTTATTTGCTCATATTTCAAACTAGCTTGATAATCTTGTCTAATGAAAATACCAAATCGGTATTAAAAAACATAGTAAAATTCCATCTGATCTTTATCTGATTATTTTTTATATTATCTGTGACTCAAAGTACTTTTGAAAAAGAAATTCATCTCAAAGATCTTGTTGTAAAATTACTTCAAGAAAGAGATCTCTCAGATTTTGATATGCTAGATTCATTGTTTGCTGAGATAAAACAAGAACTCTAAAATCCACAAAAAATCAGTTAATGTATTTTAGAAATTTCACGCCTGAAATTAGGCATAAAAATTCTGGTTATTGGCAATTTACTCAACTTTCATATTTGATTCTTCAAAGGAATCATCAAATGAACTGGAGACTTGCAGTAATTCCTGTAACACTAATACCTATTTTCATTATTGCCATTAGATTTGATATAAAATTAGAAGACGTATTGGCAATTGGATTCTTTCCATTTGTTGGTGCAGTTATAGTGATGATGATCAAACTTGGTCTTCAAGGAGTTAAATTTGCATACATTACAAGAAAATATCTTGGTAGTTTTGATTCATTTTTGAAATTAACAGGTGTAAGAGTTGGTAGTGAATTTATCAAATTTACAACTCCTATGTTTGTTGGAGCAGAATTTATTGTAATATACTATTTACATAAAAAAGGAGTAAAACCCTCAAAATCCACTTGGATTGCCATTATGGATATTGTAACTGAAGTATTTGCAGGAGGTCTATTATCCATAATGGCAGGAATCATTGCATTAATGAATGGAGCATATGTAGTTGCAGCTGTTGTTTTGGGTACAAGTATTACTGTAACTTCATTATGGATGGTATTATTCTTCATGTCTTCTAAACATACATTTCAAGTTCCCAAAATATTTGCAACTCTTGTAAAAAGATTTGGAAAAGAAAAGGGTGTTAAATACATTGATCAAACAAATGTTTGGATGGAAGAAGTATGTTCTATGAGTAGAAAAAATCTAAGAACTTCTGAATCCAAAAAAGTCTTTACTGTATCTTTTCTAATTTCAATTTCATCTTGGATATTTTATGGAATTTCCTTTATGATAATTGCTATGGGAACAGGATATGTGATTAATGTATTTGATTCTATTATGGCAGTAATGGGTGCAAATGCTATTGGAAACTTACCAATTACTGTAGGTGGTTCTGGCCTTGCTGAATTTGGAATCGTAGCATATCTCAACAATCTAGATCCGTTTAATTTTGAAATTCCTGAAGGAAGTTTAGCATGGGATGTAGTAATTGGATGGAGAATTGCAACTTATTATGTCCCAATTCTGATTACTTGGCTACTTTTAGTAAAATTAGCCTTAAGTAGAATCTCAAAACCGCAAGCCACGTAATATTTTTTTATAGAAAATATGCTCAATAGAAACCACTTTATCTTGAGATGAGTTTTTTTGATTTGTGGATTTCAAAAATAAAGTTGTATTAATTACAGGTGCATCATCTGGAATTGGTAAAGAAACTGTAATAGAATTTGCAAAATTAGGTGCTAACATAGTTTTAGTTGCAAGAAGAAAAGAAAAACTTGAATCTGTTGAAAATGAATTAAAAAAATTTCATGTCTCTACGTTAGTTTGTCCATGTGATGTTTCAAACAAAGATCAAGTAAAAGAAATGTCAAAAACGGTTTTACAAAAATTTGATTCGATCGATATATTAGTAAATAATGCTGGTTTTGCGATTTATGGTTCTGTGTCTGATCTTAGTATTAATGAAATAGAATCCCAGATGGAAACAAACTACTTTGGTATGATTTACTGCATCAAAAATTTTCTTCCATCCATGTTAAAGAAAAAATCTGGTCATATAGTAAATGTAGCATCAGTGGCTGCAAGTTTTGGTTTACCAGGTATTGCTTCGTATTGTGCATCAAAATTTGCCATGTTAGGATTCTCAGAGGGTCTAAAACACGAACTAAAAGATACCGGAGTTGGAATTACTGTTGTAAGTCCAATTATGGTCAGAACTGATTTTTTTGATCATCCCTCGTTTGAAAGAATGCCTCGATACTCTCCAACATCGCTTAGCTCTAAAACAGTTGCAAAAGCAATTCTTAAAGCGGCAAATTCACCAAGATTGGAAATCATAGTTCCGTCTGTAGTTCGTGGAGCGGTATGGATGAAAAACACATTTCCGTATTTTATCAATCCAATATTAGGAAAATCTTTCAAAAAACAATTAGATTCTATAAAACAAGACTAGCTTATTCTTCCATATCATCATCTGCAGATTCTGAGCCTACATCTAACAATTCTAATGATTTTAACTCAAACTGATAAATTGCATTCATCTCAATTTCTTTTTCTTTTACTAAATATTCTGAAACTTTTTTGCTTAGTGGAGCTTTGTGTTGATCAAAAAGAAATTCATAAACAACACCTTTTTCTAAATCTCCAATTTTGATCTTTTTTGGTAAATCCATTGTTACAATATGTCTCCCATCTTCAACTGGATCATACAACTGTACATCTATTTTGTTATCTGCATCATAGAATTCTAGAATGTATCCCGTTTTTTTCATCTCTTCAGGTTTTTGAAATTTTGCGTTTTGAATTTCATCAGAAACCCAATCTGGTATATCGTCTTTCTTTTTTACCATACTAAATTCACTCTAGTTTTGTGCTTTTTCTTTTTTACTTTTTGACCACCAATCAAGATAGTCATCATGTTTATCTTCACGAGTTCTTTCCTTTTGGTTTAGTTTGAATCTGATGTCCGATATTTCTTCTCTAGTAGCATACAATCCACATCTTTTACAGATGAAATTTCTTCTGTTCTTTTCATCCATTTCCATTGGAATGTCTATTTCATCAAATAATTTGTATAAATCATCCCTACCTCTTTCTTCTTCTGGAGTGTCAGCTTCATATTTTGCTTGAATCTTCTTTTTTTCTCTTGCTGTACATTCTGGACAATTAGGCACTGTTGATTTGGCTAAATTTTTTCCATAAAAGCGTTCCCACACTCTTAATTGATCGATATTATCTGACACGCGGATTTTTTCATCATCCCTTGCGGTCCGTTCGCCCATCGAACATCCCGCGTGCCAGATAAGTAAAATTCTAAAAATAATGTATTATCTCTTTTCTTCTAAAATTTGAGCAACAATCTTTGCTGTATTTTCTGCTCCATTAGGAACAAAATTCTTTGAAAATTCACTCAAATTCTCTTCAAACTCTTCATAATTTTCTTTAATTTTAGATATTGCATCAATTACTTGGTTTATTTTCGTGGCTAGAACTCCTAGATTCTTTTCTTCTGCCCATCTAATGTTATTTGTATGCTCGTCATAAATTGGAATCCCGATTATTGGTTTTGATTTTCTACCCATTATCTCTCCCATTACAGTGTGGGAGCCATTAACAACTGCATATCTACATAAATTCAGAACTGTGTCTTTTTCTTGTTCTGAAAGAAAACCAACATCAATTTGTATCCAATCTATTTTCTTATCTAATGCCTCTGATATAGAATATTTCTTACCCTCTTTTCCTATCACAGAATCTATTCTTGGATCATTTCGTGCATGTGAAATAATCCTTTTCTCATCTTTCATTTTGTCATGATGAAATACTTCTTCGTATCTCTGACCAGTTCCATCATTAGTAGATTTGTTTCCTGTTCTCATCCAATATCCAAATTCATCATATTTGATTAATTTTTCAAGATCTGAACTGTCTTCTTTTTTGATTTGTTTATTATCTGTGAAATATCCTACATAGACTACTTTTTCTTCTACTTCTTTTATGAAATTTAGATTATATTCACATACAGTATATGGTGGAGGGGAATCTGCAACAAGAATTTTTGTTGCTTTAGCAATTTGTTTTGCAACAAAGATTAACGATGGATAAAGATATGATCTTGAACTGTATAATTTAGGCCTAAATTGATTTGTAATAAACAAACTAGGAATATTTCGATTCTTTGCAAGAATATTTGAACCCATGTCTCCATCATTGATTACAAGATCGAATTTTTCTTTATTGTAGAGTTTTCTTTCCTCTCTCAAATAATTTGCAATTTGTCTTACTAATGGAGGATTCTTCGAAATTGGCAATAACAAATTCATCAACGACATTGAAACACTTGGTCCAAATTTTCCATCAATTGGTGTAGGCATTAAAATCTCGTGGATTCTCTCTTTTTCATCTGGAAATTTTTTTAATAATTTCTCATAAACATGATCCTTACTTGAAAAATGGATCTCATACTCTTGTTTTATGTAATCCCCAAGTATCTTATTTAGTCTCATCATTCGAGAATAATGGCCACTTCCCCATGGGTAGATGAATTCTCCTATTTTGAGCACAATATGAAACCAAATATGCCCCGTTTAAATTCTCAATGATTTTCCTCAAATGAATCTAAAATATCATGAACATTGTTAGATCCTGCCCGAATTGAAATCTTCTTCTTTGATTTTAATGCCGATTCTACCTGTTTTTTTGAATATGGTGGAATCTCATTCGAACTTGTTGTAATTAATTTTTCTAATTTTTTGATATTTCTCTCCAATCCAATATCTCTTACTTCATTAAACAAGTTAGTATCTACACCAGCAAGTGGAACTATTGGAATCTTTTTCTTGGCAAATACTTGTTTTAACGAATTTTCAATGAAATCTGTAGAAAACACTAATGGTGATAAAGCTAGTGACACATAACTATTTGGATAATTCAACATTATTTGTAGAATTGAATTTACATATACAAGGTAATTTTTAATTCCACTTGAATTGATCTTTAAATGAAAAAATTCTAATTCAATTTCATCTTGTACCAGTCTTGGAATTATCTGATTGATTACTTTCGCTAAATTCATCAGTTCTGATTTTTGTCTATAACAAACAACAATCTTTGTATCATAGCCTTGTTTGATTGTCTCAAAACATGAAACTGCTGAAATTTCATCATACACAGCACAAATTGTTTTCTGTTTTTGTGATTGGTATGGAATTCCACCATTTCCCTCATCTAAAAAAATACTGATGTATGCATTGTTTTTTGTTAGATACGTATACAATAACTTATCATAGTCTTCTTCAGTTCCAGGACGTGTTCCAAGATTTGATTTTTTTTCTATTATGTTTGAAGTTGCTGCAATCTCAACATCTTTTGTAACAAATCCTTTAGATGTTCCTTCAACTTTTACTAGAAATTTCTCACCTTTTAAGAGTAAATTTCCACATACCGAAGAAATCTCTGATACAATATCTTGAAAATTATTCTTTATTTGTCTTGTAATAGCAATTTTTTCAATTCCAAAAAGTAAATTGATTGCAGAAGATGCAAATACAGGATCGTTTGCATCAACTAAAATTATATCTCCATCACGCTTTACAGATTTGAATTGTTGATTTTTAATCTTGAGAATTTTTTTAATATTTGAAATTAATTGTGTAATTTTGTTTTTTGAAAAAATGGTTGGAAAAACTACAACATAAGATACTTTATTCATCTTTTTTATTTTGAAATCTACTTGTTTATAATTTAGGATAAAACTTTGGGTAATCAATATAAAACAAACATTTCAAATGAATATGTGACAAAATTCACACAAGAACAAGTAGATGAACTTAATTCAAGAATAAAAACTGCTGAAGAGGCACTTCAATGGGCTTCAGATAATCTTCATCCTAGAGTTGCTAAAGCATCTAGCTTTGGTGCAGAAGATACAGTAATTATGGATATTATGTTAAAAATTAATCCGAAATTTAGATTCTTTACATTAGACACTGGAAGATTACCACAAGAAACCTACGACATTATGGATATTGTAAGAAAAAAATACAATATTTCAATTGAAGTACTATTTCCTGATGCTAAAGAAGTTGAAGATATGGTTAGAGAAAAGGGAGTGAATCTATTCTATGACAGTATAGAGAATAGAAAATTGTGTTGTGAAATTCGTAAAATTCATCCTATTAACAGAATGTTACGTACTTTGGATGGTTGGATAACAGGATTGAGACGAGATCAAACTCAAAATCGTGAAAATGCGACAATCTTTCAGATAGACCATGGACATGATGGAATTCTAAAGATTAATCCAATAATTGATTGGACTTGGGATCAAATCCAAGAATATATCAAAAAGAATAATCTGCCTTACAACCGTCTTCTTGATAAAGGCTATCCGAGCATTGGTTGTGAGCCTTGTACAAGACCCATAAAACCTGGAGAAAATATTCGTGCAGGAAGATGGTGGTGGGAACAAGATGGAAACAAAGAGTGTGGCCTTCATATAGACCCTGAATAGAGAAGTTAGCATGTCAGAAAATAATTCAATTAAACCACATGGCGGAGTACTAGTTAACAGAATTAATGATATTGATCCAACTGGATTGTTCTCACTTACAATTACTGAAGATCTTGCAAATGATGTTGAAAATATTGCAGATGGAATTTTCAGCCCCTTAGAGGGATTCTTGGGACAACAAGACTTTGAAAGTGTTGTTTCACGAGGAAGACTGGCAAATGATATAGCTTGGACTATACCAATTGTACTTGATGTTGATGAGCAAACTGCCTCTAAAATGAAGGAATCAGGTGATGTACTACTACAAAATCCTCAAGGAGTTGGAGTTGCAGTTTTACATGTAGATGAAACATATTCTTTTGATAAAGAAAAAACTGCACAAGGAGTCTATGGAACAACTGCTTCATCACATCCAGGTGTTGCAAAGACAATGTCAATGAAAGACTATCTCGTTAGTGGAAAAATTGACTATATTCAAAGACCTAAAGATACAGAAATTAGAAGATATAGGCTAACTCCTAAGCAAACAAGAGAAGCATTTGCACAAGCAGGATGGAAGACAATTTGTGCTTTTCAAACAAGAAATCCTCCACATGTAGCACATGAAATGCTTCAAAAAACATCAATTACAACACGTGATGGAGTATTTGTCAATCCAATTATTGGGAAGAAAAAATCTGGCGACTTTGTTGATGAAGTTATTGTAAAATGCTATGAAACCATGATAAAATTATACTATCCAGAAAACAGATGTAAACTTGGAACACTGCACACTGAAATGAAGTATGCAGGTCCAAAAGAGGCAATCCATCATGCAATTATGAGACAAAACTATGGTTGTACACACATCATTATAGGACGAGATCATGCAGGTGTTGGAAAATTCTATGATCCATTTGCTGCACAAAAAATCTTTGATGATTATCCAGAATTAGAAATTTCTCCAGTATTCTTTCCAGCATTCTTTTATTGTAAAAAATGTCTTACATACACAACTCCAAAGGCATGTCCACATGATGATGATGCAAAAGAACAGATTAGTGGAACTAAACTTAGAGAGATGATACAAAATGGTCAATCTCCTTCTGAATTTATTTTAAGACCAGAAGTTGCACAAGTAATCTTGGATCATCCAAAGCCTTTTGTTGATTAGATATTTATTAAATCAAACTTGTTCTAGCTTGTGAAATATTTATTTGCAATAATCTTAATTGGAGGATTCTCTGTAATTCCAGTTTTTGCTCAAGAAACAATAAATCCTTCATTAATTATTGATTCAATAGAAATTCCTGCTCAAGAATTCAACAGAGTACTAAGAGATGCTCCAATAGTTCCACTTGATGATGTTCATGCAACAAGTTGGCAGGTAACTCTTGATAACAATCTACTTTATGCGAATCCAAATGGAAATGCTGTCTTGAGACTATATGATAAAGAAACTCATGATGAATTTATCGAAGTTGGAATGGGATCACAACCTGATAACAAATTTTGGGTTGCAGTACAAACTCCAAAAGAAGGCTATATTGTAGTACATAAAAACTTGGAAAGAGGTTGGTATCAAGATGCAAAAACTGTTATTTCATATACTGATAGAGCAGGACTAACTGTAAACAATGGAGTAAGAATAGTAGTTACAAATCTAGATATTGGTATTTTTGCAATTGATGCTTATTCTGTTCATGGAATGGAAGGTTCTACTGACCCCCCTGCAGCTAATTCTGGAAGTATGACTATGGATTTTCTGTCAGGTGATCCTGCAAAGAATATCTTTGCCTTGTTTCCATTTTATGTTGCAGCAGGAATTGGAGTAATAGTAGGAATTCTGTTCCTAACTAAAAAACGAACATAGCCAAATTTTACTATTGTATAATAGTAATAATATTTTCAGCTTCTGTATCTAAAGAAACTTTCTGTCCATTTTGAAGAGATGAAAACTCTTCATTAGAAACTATCACTAATGGAATATTTGCTAATGCACAACCCGTAGCGACTGTAAGATCAGCTTTTTGACAAATCATTGCAAGCGGTGCTGAATTATTAGATTTAATTGAATATATTGTATATGCGCCTACACTACTTCCAACTCCAGATGGAAATACTAACATTGAATCTTTGATTGATTTTCCAAACAATTCATGATTCTTATCCCTAATCTCTCCTGATTTTTTGTCTACTGTACCCAAAAAATTAATTGGTATTTCTGTTTTTAATACAACTCCTTCAACTTTTCCTTTAACAAGAATTTTTTTCAACTTGTTTCATCTTCAACTATTTGTGATAGTGGTTTTAGATTTACATCAACACCATTAGAATTTTTTAGATAAAATGCACCTTTGATACTATTTGTGGTAACTGCATCAACTTCATCTTTATCAATTAACGGTGTTAGACATGTACAACAATCTGAAAGAATTTCACATCCTGCACGTTCTAATTCATTTGTATACCCTATCTTTCTTGCTTGTTCTTTAACAGCTCTAGGACAAAATATCATGCATCTCTTCTTAAATGATCGTCCTTTGAGTTTAGAAGCAAGATCAGAAATCTCTTCTAGTCCTAATTGTGGACTTCCAAGAGTGATTAAATCTCCTTTTTCCGCTGTGTTTAATTCATCATGAACATTTTGCATCTCTTTTTCATCAAAATCTACTTTTTCACAATCTGCATCTCCTTCTCCAAAAAGAAATTTTGCACATGTTCCAGAAGTTCCCATGCCTCCACACATAGATTTACATTGACGCCTATCCATCTTCCCCAAACCTGAAATATTCACAGAAGTGTCTCCAACTTTTCCTGCAAAAAAACCTAACATTCCATATGTTAGCTCATCTGGATTTTCTACCTTCATTCTGATTGTTAGATTAGGTGAATCTTCTTTTCGTAATGAAGAGTATGGGCTCTTACCAGTAATCGCACTTGCAAGTGCACTAAATGAACTCTCTTTGTTTGTTTTTAGATTATCATATGAATTTGCATGAATTGCAGCGTTACTTTCTGCAAATGCAACCTGACTATCTTCTTTTGGTATATCAAATATCTCATAGGGAATACATGAAAATGATGGAGTAACGCCCATTGTTTCATAAGAGTTTTTGATCGAAAGTTGTTTTGAGATAAAATTATCATCTAAATTATAATTTGAAACATTATCAATATCAAATCCCATGGGGTTCAGGGTTGTTTTTACTTTAACATGTGCATCTTTACTAATACTAGAAAGAAATTCTTCTCCTGCATCACCAATTGTATTATAATTAACACCTGACAGATGTGCCCATTCTATTGGAATGAGTCTTTCTGCATCTGTTGCTTCTCCTGTAGCTACTAAAATCCTATATGCCATCTGCATAATCTCGCCTTGTTCACCTTTTAGTGCAGATTCTTCTTCTTTGGTTAACTCCATGAGATGAGTAACTATTACAGATATAATACTTGTACGTAAATTCTCATATCAATATGAAAAAAATTCTTGATGGCATGATCAATACTATGAATTCTGTCAAACCTCCAAGAATGACTGCTTTAAGAGAACTTCATGAAGCAGAAACAGGTGGTCCATTTAGTATCCTTATTGGTACAATTCTATCTGCACGAACTAAAGATGAAAATACAACAAAAGTTGTCAAAGTCTTATTCTCAAAATACAAAAATGCTAAAGCCTTAGCAAATGCTAAGACAAAAGATGTTGAGAAAATCATAAAATCTATCGGATTTTATCATGTAAAATCTAAAAGAATTATTGAAGTTGCAAAGATAATTAATTCACAGTATAAGGGAATAGTACCAGATGACTTGGAAACTCTAGTAAAACTACCTGGTGTAGGCAGGAAAACTGCTAATTGTGTTCTAGTATATGCCTTTGAAAAACCAGCAATTCCAGTTGACGTTCATGTTCATAGAATCTCAAATAGGCTTGGTCTGGTAGAAACTAAAACGCCTGAAGATACAGAACAAGAATTGATGAAAAAAATTCCCAAAAAATACTGGATTGATATTAATGATACGTTTGTTATGTATGGTCAAAACATCTGCAAACCAATATCTCCTATGTGTAATGTTTGTAAAATTAAAAAAAATTGTAAATACTATAAACTAACTAACTCTTGAGAATATAAAAATAAAAGACAAGACTGAATTTAAAAAAATTTCAATCTTATCCTATTGTGATTGTCCACTTTACAGATAGACTATCTCCGCTAGAAACGGAAATTCCTGTTGCGCCATTGAGTAGTTGTCTTGAGAACATATTCCAATCAGTTCCTGCTGTCTGAGTTCCAACACATTGACCATTAACGGGTGATCCAGTATAGTCTTTATTGAATATGCCTGAATCAATTACTGATGTTGCATTTGATGCATCAAATGTAAATGGAGTTCCTGATGTATCTAATGTTACAACTCTAGACGTACCACCTACATCAGTAGTTGCAGTTACATTTCTTCTTGCCATGTCTCCACCACCTGCGGTTCCTATACCTCCAGAGGCTGAACAAGTACCAGTTGCATCATCTGTTGCATCTGCTAATGTTTGATTTGATACATTGACAGTACCACTACTACCATTACCTATGCCAATATAGGTAAAAGCTGCAGAATTTGCAATACATGTTCCATCATTTGTCTGACCATTAGTATTGAAAAATAGATGCTGTGCTGCACAGTCTTTTCCGGCTATTACCACTACGTTGTCATTTTGCATGTATTTCTTTACATTTCCAACATCATCAAGAACTTTGTATTCAACATGACCTAACATGCCTACATTTTCTTGAGTTTGTGGCGCAGCTGATATCATTAAAGGTGTAGCAGAACTTCCGCTAAGACCTAGTGTACCTACTGCTACTGCAAAGATACTTGCAAATAACACAATAGTTGTGATTCTTTTCATTATACTGACTATAATTTACTATATTATAGGTAGATTGGCAAAAAACCCTCAACTAATAGATCCGTTTTGGCACTTTATGGAGTTTTAAGATTTATTGATTCAGTAAATTCAACGCTAAGATCTTTACCTTCTGATTCCTCTTCAATAATTTCTGGTTCCTCTATTGGAATTGATTCTTCTAAAATAACTTCTTCTGATTTTGAATCTGTATCACCAACTGAGGAATCCTTTGAAATAACTGCTGACACAATTGCGATTCCAATTATTACTGCTATTATTACTCCAATTACTGCACCTTTATTCACATAATTATTTTCTTATTCATGTCTATAAACTTGACTAAATTTTAGGCTGGTTTTTTTATATTTGATGAAATATAAAAAAATCACATGCAACTAAAACTGCTTTTCCTTTGTATTATCTCTTTAACACTTTTTGTTTCTTTTGAAAATGCTTTTGCAACATCTGAACCAATCTTGATTACCATATCACCAAGTATGGAACATGTTATCTTTGATGGCAAATGGACAAATTATTTAGAATGGAAGCAATCAAGTTATAATCCATATACTTTTGATAATGGAGAAATAATAAATCTAAGAACAGCTCATTTTGGAGATTACATCTATGTTTTTGTTGATCCTGTTAATGATTTAACACTTGATGAAAAAATGGATAAGGCAATTATTTGTTTAGACGGAAAGAACAATAAAAGTACAAGTTTTGACACTAATGATTTTTGTTTTTCTGTATCTTTAGGAAGTAATGATGGTACTGTCTTTCAAGGAAACATCATAGATAAATCTACAACATTCATGCAAAAAATTCCAAATCCTGGTGATTTTATTGCGATTAGTACTGTATCTGATGAAAATGATCGTTATTCTAAAATCCCACACCCAAGTTATGAATTTAAAATTCCTATTGAACTATTAGAACGATCAGATAATTATGGATTTTATCTTTCAGTTTATGATGCTAGTTTAGATAAATTCTATTCATGGCCTAAAAACTCTACAAGAGATACTTCTTCTGATATCCCACCTCCATCTGAGTGGGGAGATATTGTATCTCCTGACAAATCGCTTCCTGAACTAAATCTGCCCCTTCTTGTATTTACAATCCTAATTTTTACAATTATTCTAGTTCAATCTAAGATAAGAATTGGAATTTTTCGATAATAACAAACTAGGAATCAGACAAATTTTTCTAAAAAATTCTTGTAAACAAAAGATTAGCTAGGCATGAAATTTATTATAAATTAATATTCATTTGTTTCTGGGTAGTGATAAAGCAAGGTATGGCTCAAAAAAACCCCCAAATCTCAATTATTGTTCCTACATATAACGAGTCTCAAAATATTATTGGAATTCTAAAATCAATTTGTGACAATATCCCAAAAGGAACACATGCTGAAACTATAGTAGTTGATGATAATTCTCCTGATGGGACTGGTAAAATTGTAGAAGACTATATTTCTAGCATTAAAAAAATCGCAGAAAATACTATTGATATTATTCATAGAAAAACAAAGAACGGACTCTCTTCTGCAATTTTAAATGGAATCCAAAATGCAAAAGGAGAAACAATAGTTGTAATGGATTCAGATTTTTCACATCCACCACAAATTATTCCAAAAATGATTGAAGCCATAAAACAATATCAATATGATCTTGTTGTAGCCTCAAGATACATTACAGGTGGAAACATTCAAGGTTGGACAACTAAAAGAAAACTAATGAGTAAAATTGCAACTATAATTGCAAAAAAAGGATTGGGCGTTAAAACAAGAGATCCTATGTCGGGATTTTTTGCGTTTAAAAAAAATATTATCAAAGAATTAAACTTTGATGCACTAGGTTACAAATTTCTTTTAGAATTACTTGTAAAAACAAAAGGGATAAACATAAAAGAAATTCCATATACTTTTGAAAACAGGAAATTTGGTTCAAGTAAATTAGATAGTTCAACTATTATTGATTATTTTAAATCCGTATGGAAACTGTACAAAAATGAAAAAATAAAAACAACAAATGAGAAACGTAATTCAGTTCGTTTTCTTTCAAAAGCTGCCAGATTCTTTACAGTTGGAGCCTCTGGATTGGCTGTAAACTATATTATTTCGATGCTTTTCACATCTGGACTACCTAATTTTTGGTATATTCATGCAAATATCCTTGGAATAATTGCATCAATATCAACTAATTTCATTTTAAACAAAATTTGGACATTTGAAGACAGAGACTTTTCACGAAAGAAGACATTATCTCAATATGGGAAATTTAGTCTATTTAGCTCATTAGGTGCATTAGTTCAAGTTGGAATGGTATTCTGGCTAGTTGATTCATATGATATTGCATATCCTCTTGCTTTAATTTCAGCTATTGCCACTGCCGCATTTAGCAACTTTATCTTGAACAAAAAACTAACCTTTAAAGAAAAACTTTGGAACTAAATTATATTCTCTAGTAATTTTCCTAAATGAATTTCTTTTATGTTTATAGTTAAAATCCAATTATTCCCAAAAATGGGAATTTTTGCTGTCTGTATGTATTGTTAATGACAAAATTAGGACTAAATATGAAGTTGTTCAATTTAACATGATTGCAAGAAAATTCATATGATGTTATCACGGAGATAACTAGTAGAGCAGTGACGAACTTTCATGTTCGAAAAAAATACATTAATCTTACTGATAAGACTAGATCTCTTTTTACCATTGCTGTATTATCTTTATTTGCAATTTCATTTACTATGATTTCAGATGCACAAGCTCAAATTGATATCGCTTTACCACAAACTGCAATAACTAATTCTACTTTTGGTGATATTGCAATTGTAGATGTTGAAGTAAATGAAAATGGTTTGTATCTTCTTTATTGGGATTCTGCTGATTCAAATAAACTCAAACTTGCATCTTCTATTGATAATGGAAATACATGGTGTAAATCAAATGATTTGGAATCTGGATTTGGAAATTTTAATGAAATACCTACACAACATATTTTCATAAATAATACGGGCGCCGTTGGTGTAGGTTGGGAAAGTGAACTAGAACCTATTATTCTTAAATTTGCAGTAAGCACAGATAATGGTTGTACTTTTGGAACTCCAACTGAATTTGAACCACCTATGATTCAATCTTTTGAATTAAGTGCTAAAGATGTAACATGGAGTGGTGATGGTAATACTGTTGCAGTTACTTATTCCGATCTTAATGAATCATTTCAAGCTGTCACTGTGACAAATGATTTTGGTAAGACATGGACATCTTCACTTCTTCAAAATGTAGATGATGATGGTCTTTTTGGTCAAAATCAAGGTACAGTAATAGTTCAAGGAACTAACATGTACGCAACTTGGAATGCTGATGATGGTGGTTCACATGTCTATTTCTCAAAAAGTATAAACGGTGCAGCTTGGACCGCTCCAATTCTACTTAGCACTTTCCCAACTAATGGTTCTCCTCCACAACTAATACTTAATGAAGATGCTAGTAACATCTTAGTTAGTTGGATAGGTGACAGTGGACAGATACTACAATCCGTTAGTACAAATGGTGGAACAAGTTTTTTTCCTACAGTTTTAGATAATGGAGGAAATAATGGAGGAAAATGTGATAGTGAATACGATATTGATAATTTAGGAGATAATATTATTTTTATGTGTGATGGTTTTGTTGCAAATACTGGTAGATTAGTAAAACTTTCTAATGATTTTGGACAAACATACCCTACATCATTTACAACATTAAATGGAACTGCTCCACTTGATTTCTTTAATCCTTTTCCAAATAATATAGGAATAATCAATAACTTTTACTCAATTTGGCAGAATCCAGGAGTAGCAACTAACCCAACGTTCTTATCATTCTCACAAAACAAAGGACAGAATTTTAATTTTGAAAAATTAAATGGAATGGATGGTGTTGTGCTTGAAAATGGAGGTTTTTCAAGACAAGCAGTATTTGATGATCTATGGTATTGGTTTATTCAGAGAGATTCTACAACAATAGATTTTGTAAAGGTAATTCTTCCTAATGGTGAAACTCAAACAGATCATTATTTGGGCTATGAGGTAAAAGATGAACATGATGATAAAGATACAAAAGATAAAGATGCAAAAGATAAACATGATGAATCTTCAAATCATAAAAAACTTCAAGTAACTTTAGAAGATGCATTTGAAGGAAGAATAAATTACAATATTGAAAAACCAAAGATACTTTTCAACCCTGTAGACAAAAATGAAGAAGGAATCGTAAATCCAGAATCTCATTTAGTAGGATATAATCTAAAAAAGATCAAAGAAGCACCTGAATTTAAAGGAATTAAGAACATTCTAGTTACAAATCAATTTGGTGATACTAATGTAGACATTAAAAAACCAAAGATGTTACTTGTTCCATCTTCTAAAGATCTTACTACCGTACCTCTTGTATTGGAAGATATCGTGATTAATCATTTCAAATGTTATGATGCTGAAGCAAAACATAATGATCATGAAAAACTTCAAGTATCCTTAACAGATCAGTTTGGAAGCTCAAACATGGAGGTTAAAAAACCAAAGATGTTGTGTTCACCAGTAGATAAAAATGGAGAAGGAATAGTAAATGATGAAAACTACGTTATGTGTTATGATCTAAAAAAGATCAAAGGCGAACCAAAATTCAAAAAGATTAATGTATTTACCAATAATCAATTTGGATCTGAAGAATTAGAAGTTGAAAAACCAAATAGATTATGTGTACCATCAACTATTGTGAATATTGGACAATCTCAATCAAGTACTGTTGAAATTGAAGATGAAATTGAAGATGAAATTGAAGATGAAATTGAAGATGAAATTGAAGATGAAATT
>JBHHZR010000029.1:0-16529 GCA_046758125.1 Candidatus Nitrosopumilus sp.
CTGCACCAGAACCTGAATCTGCACCAGAACCAGAACCTGAATCTGCACCAGAACCAATAGTGACTGCTCCTGTTTCTGCTCAAACTCACAGAGTAACTCCATCTGAAGGTTCTGGAACTCCAGGATGTGAAGAAACAAACGAATGTTTTATTCCTTATACAATTACTATTAACGTTGGAGATGCTGTTCAATGGGAAAATATTGATACTGCAGCCCACACTGTAACTAGTGGAAATATTTCAGATGGGCACGATGGATTATTTGACTCTGGCTTGTTAATGTCTGGAGAAACTTTTGAATTTACATTTGATGAAGCAGGAACCTATGACTATTTTTGTATGGTTCATCCTTGGATGAATGGTGTAATTCAAGTTAGTTAAAGTGCTGTAACTTTACTTCCCTGTTCTGATGATTCAAATTTGTAAATTTGTTCTACAGTTGAATCTTCAAATATTTCGGCATCGTGTGTAATTATCAAAAATTGCATTGGTGTTTCTGAATTTGAAATATTTGATAATTGTGATAGAACTCCCACAAGTGACTTTTTTCTTTCTGTATCGAGGTGAGTTGTAGGCTCATCTAGAATCATCAAGTTAAGATTTGACGCCCCCAGAAGACTTGCCATTCCTAATCTTAGTGCTAACGCAACACTGACTTTTTCTCCACCGCTTAATGATTCTAATTCTAAAACTTCATTTTTTGAATAGCATGTAATAGAAATATCTCTAGTTTTTTCTGAAAGTAAAATTCTCTGAATCTTTGTATTAAGCAGTGTAAGATACTCTGAGGCTTTTGCTGATATTGTGTTTAGTGCCCATGATCTAAGGCTAGTTGCAACAGGTCCGTCTCTACTAAAAATATTTGTTTGAATTTCATCTAGGTTTGTTACATACTCTTTTACAATCTCAAGTTCCGAAATTGCATTTTGAATTATTTTTATCTGTTCTTCCCCTTTAGAAATTTTTTCTGAAATTGCACCAATTTGTTGGTCTATATCAGAAAGTTCTGATTGTTTTTGTTGTACTGATTGTTTGAGAATTGTAAATTCTTGCTCATCAAATCCTTTAGTTTCTGTCTCTAACTTTGAAATATTTTCAAAAATCATTTTAGCATGAGAGTCTATTTGAGATATTTCTAAGAGATTTCCATTAGTTTGTGGAATTTTCTGTTTCTTTGTTTCTGTTTCTTCTTGTATTCTCTTTAATTCTTCTTGGGTTCTAATTGAATGTGCTCTAAGTATAGCTTCTGCATCTCGTGCGTTTTGTAACTTTCCTGAAAACTCTTTCTTTTTTTGATTGTAAATGTCTCTTTCTTTTTCTTTTTCAACAATCTCTTTTTCTATGGTGTTTATTTCTTGTTTTAGATGCTCTTCTTGGAATATTGGATTGAGTTTTTCAACATTTGAATCACAAACAGGACATTTATTGTCTTTAAGCTGGAGTTTTGATGCAAGAAGTTGTTTTTCTTTAAGAGATGCTGTCTGGCTTTTCATCTCTTGTATTTTCTTTAATGCGTCTTCAATTGCATCTTCTACCTTTTGGATTTTAGTCTCCAAGTCCTCTTTTAGGCTGGCATGCTCAAAACAACCCTCACAATCACGTATTTTACGCTCATTTTCGCTAATTTCTTGCTGAATTTCATGTATTGCCTCTTTTGCATATTCTACAAGTTCTTTTTTTCTCATTTCTAATTGATTGAGTTTATCTATCTTTGGAGTCTCTGTCTCAACTTTACTTCTCAATTCCTCTACTTGTTTTTTCAATTTTTCTTGATTTGATTTTAGTTGATTCTCTTGAGGTTTTGCACCTTTGATTTCATTTTGATATCTTTCTAAATCTCTAGACAATATTTCAATATGTGTATCATCATATCCAACTTTTTCTCTAATATTTTCCCGAAATTCTTTGTTTACAATCTTCATTGATTCTGATGCAACATCAAGCTTGTCTATCCCAATAATTGCATTTAGTAATTCTTTGAATTCTTTTGGTTTTGCATTAATTATTGTATCTAGTTCTCCTTGTTGAACAATTGATGCTATCTTTAATTTTTCAAAGTCAAGACCTATAGTTTTTTCAATTTCATGAGTAGTTGATTCTCCAAATTGTATTCTTTCTCCTGCTGAAATTTCAATATGTTTATCATTAGTTATTTCAGAAAATTTTGCAGCAAGTGTTCCTTTACGATCAATTTTTCTTACAGCTTCATATTTTTTGTTGTTTACTGAAAAATTAATTTTAGTATACGCTTGATTTGCTCCCCGTTTAATCAAAAATTTATTTTTTTTCCTGGTATGTTTTCCAAATAATGCAAACGTTATTGCGTCAATTATGCTTGACTTTCCTGCACCGTTATTCCCAACAAATACTGTAACTCCATTTTCAAATTCTAGTTTAGTATTTTCATGTGCTAAAAAGTCACCTAATTCTATTGATGTAATCATTTGTTCTTCTCCTTTTTGAATTTCTCAAAACTTTCAACAATAATTTGTAATGCTTCTTTAATTTCTCCTGAAGCCAGCGCTGGCAGTAATTCCTTTATTGCAAAACTTGCTGCTTGTTCTGAACCCAAAGCATCAACTGATAGTCTAAACATCTCATCATCAATGACATTTGGTCTGTCAAGAAATACTGAAGAATCCAAAGTTTGTTTTTTATTAATTCTCCAAAAACATCTCAGAACCAAGGAGTTTAGCCTTGCAATTTGTGCCTGAATATGGTCTGTTTCAATATTTTCTCCTTGAATTTTGACCTCAACTATTGGTTTTTTCTTAGAATCTGCAATTTTTTTAGAAATCTCATCAATTGTTTTTGATAATTCCTGAAATTCTGTCTTAAATGAAAATTGAGGTCTAGTGTCAAGTTCAATCCAATTAGGTTTTGCTTCTTCTCCTGAAATATCTACTTCAAAAAATCCTTTTTTTGCCTCTTTGATTCCTTCACTTGTTGTTAATTCAATCGAACCTGGATAAGTAATTGGCCCATTTAGATGATTGAATTTTTTTACATCCTTATCATGAAGATGTCCCATGGCATAATACGTAAAATTTTTTGGTAAATCTGTTGATTGTAATTCTCCTGCAAACTTGTTGAATTCAGTAATTCCTTGATGTAACACCAAAATTTTATGTCCAGAATGATTTTGTATAATTTTATCAATTTCTGCAAATTTTTCTTCGTATTGTGGCATCTCTGCTTTTCTAATTTTATCAAATCCTGCAAGTAGTATTCCTTTGTATTCAATTGGTTTTCCTTGACCGATATACTTTGAAAATTCTAAATTATGATATACATATGGAATTGGTGTTGTTCTAATTCTACTAATATCGTGCTCACCTAAAATAAAAAATGAATCAATATTATTTTGCTTTAATCGTTTTAGTCCGTTTGCCATTTGAACAATTGCAGTTCCATTTGGATTAGGTACATGAAAAATATCTCCAGCGAAAATTACAAAATCAACATGATCTTTGATAGAAATGTCAATTGACTGATTAAATGCATCATACACATCTTGTGCACGTTCTTCTGAACCATACTGTACTAATCCTAAATGTGTATCTGAAATATGAGAAAATATCATTAGTCTAATAACAAATCTTTTTGAACTAGCCCTTGTGTTGATTCTACTGCAACTTCATTCATCTTGTCTGCATTTGCCCAAGCATTAACTGCACTTTGATCAGCTCCCATAATCTTCTCTTTTACCTCTTCAACATGAACTAATGATGGTAAATTAGTCCATTGTCCCACAAGAACGGCATCACCTACATTAAGTGAAGTCAATTGAGCAATTAATTCACGACTGGTAGATTCTGTTGCTGAGGCAATCTGACGTTGATCATCTTCTTGAATTATCTTCATTATAGCAAATGACCCCATTTGACTGAGTACATTGAGATCAACACTTCGTGGTCTCTGAGAAACTACTCCTAGCCCCAAACCAAACTTCCTCCCTTCTCTTGCAATTTTTGCAGCCCAATATTTTGCACTAGTATCATGATCTTTTGGAATGAAAACATGAGCTTCTTCTATGATTACAAATATTGGTGAATTAAATCGATAATTTCTTTCTCGTTTTGTTCTTCCATGTTTTGCAATACTTGCATCCTTTCTATCTTTGAGTAATTGTTGTAAGTAAAATGCAACTGCAACGTTTGCTTGCTTTTCTGATAATTCTGAAATGTTTAGAACATTGATTCGGCCTTCTTTGATAAAACTAATTGGATCGCCCATGTCAGGATCTAAAATATCTTCATATCTTCTTTGAGCTTCTTCTATAATATCTTGAACTCTGTATGCAGAAGTTCTGATTTCTTTAAGCTTTTTGTCTTCAGAGTTTACAATAAAATCTACTTCATTTTCTAATTTTTCCCAAAATTCTTTTGATTCTTTGACATGTTTTGTAAATGCCATTCTTAAAACTCGTTGTTGAACATTTGCACCATCTCTAATCTCTAAAACCTCTGAGAGTTGGTCTGCATCTAATAATCTAGGATTTATTTTTGCATCAATTACATTGACACGTGGAATGTTCAGAGTTGTATAGTCATTATGATAATCAAAAATTATTACAGTTCCTTTCAATTTTGAAATTTGTTTTGTAACTAGTGAGACAAGATTACTTTTTCCCATTCCTGTCATTGCTAAAATTCCTAAATGTCTTGAAACGATTTTATCTAAATTTACTTTGGCATCAATTGTTTTGTTACGTAAAAGACTCCCAATCTTTACCCATCCATCATTTTTAGGACTGAAAATTTCCTCCAAATCTTGTTTACTTGGTTGAGTGATTTCTGTGCCTGGAATTGGTGGAATTGCAGGTATGATGGATTGTCCTTTTCTTAAATTCTTCAAAAATCCTAAAATTCCAATTTGTGCAGTGAATGTTTTGTCTCTCTTGTTTAGTTCTGCAATCTCAGTACTTTCTGCGGCTTCATCAAAATTTCTAACATCTGTAAATGCTGCACTTGATACAGATGATTTTTCAACAAGACCAAGAATTTCTCCTTCATCAGAACCTATCTTGATATATTCACCAACAGATAGAGCTCTCGAAGTAATTGCAGTTACAAATGTGGGTTTTGATTCGCCAATTACAAAACCTAAACTCAACCTAATACCTCTCGTGAACCAATCTCGTTACTTAACCCTAACAAACTAACCATTTTTGCAAGCTCCTTATCGGATATTTTACAGTTATTGTGTGCAAGCTTGAGTGCATATGGGTATCCTCCTATGCTTGTCTTGTATAGTTTATTCATTACTGATTTGATCTCATTTTCATCATGATTATTGCCAAGAAATTCTAGTTTGATAATTGGTGTTGAATCACTCAATCTAACAAAAGCAGATGAGATAATTTTGTCTCCTCCGTATTTTTTTTCCACAAAAATTTTACTAAATCCTGGAGAGTTTGTCACATGATTATAATAGAAAATGTCTCCTGCTAGAGAACCTAAATTTTCAAATTGTTTTTTTGTATTTGATGTTTTTGCAATAAAGATTACATTGTCTTTTTTTTTCATTGTTTTTACAACCAAAGAATCCAATGTTGATTGTCTTGTCATAAATTGTGAATGTAGTGAACCATCCATTAATACTAAATCTACCAAGTCAACAGTTTTTTCACAAGCATCAATTTCCATTTTACTTGCAATTCTTGAAAGGTCAGTTTCAGATCCAAGTCCTGAATCATGCAAGTCTACTAAAACATCTCCATCTGATTTGATAGATACTGCAGTTGTTGCCCAAAGCTCAATTCCCTGAAATTTTGTATTGTTAAAACTAGAATCAATTCCTGCCGTCACTACTTCTTCTTTTGTAGGCGTAAATTCGACCCAGTTTTCTCGAGCTTTTTGTAAAATTTGCTCAAATTTTGGTCCTTTTAGTATTGAAAGCATCTTGTCTCGATTAATAATGGCATCTTTGTATACAGTATTGAGCACAACAATACTTCGTTGGTTTGAATAAAATCTTTAGGTTATACTAAACATTGACAAAACTGATCCACCTATCCAATTTTTCCTTTCAAAATAATTTTTTCATCTGTATTTGATGGTGTGGAACTATCAATGTATCTTATCTCATACCAATCCCCAATGTGAATTGTCTTACCATCAAGCTGGCGTGGAATCTTGATTTGTACTTCGAATGTGTTGGAATTTGGACCTGTTTCAACCAAAAACCCTCGATTTGCATCAAATTTGGGATTCTCTAATGTTGTTCTAATACCTCCTTCTCCTCTATACTCTAATTTGTTAAGTTGAATTTTGTCTTCATTTTTTGAATCCCTATTTGCATCAGGTTCGTAAAGTCTTATTGTAAATTCGTGACCAATACGTGAACCTCCTCCTAATGATTCTATTTTAGCAAATGTCTTTGTCAGTGAGATTGATTTTACTAGAACTCTTTGTTCTCCTGAAAAATCTGATTCATCCAAGTATTTTACTAGTACAATATCGTTTTGATTCAATTGTCTTCCGTTAATCGTTTGAGGCACCTCTAATTTAACAAAAAATTGACCAGTATTTGGACCT
The DNA here is from genome assembly GCA_046758125.1 of Candidatus Nitrosopumilus sp. GTDB lineage: Archaea > Thermoproteota > Nitrososphaeria > Nitrososphaerales > Nitrosopumilaceae > Nitrosopumilus. The sequence goes on from JBHHZR010000029.1 coordinate 6,539, forward strand.
GTTTCTATCATGTTTTCTGGGCCTTTAATTGTAATTCCGTTTACAGTAAACTCTAACAATCCTTCAGTAGGAATAACTTCTATCCCGTTATGAGCAATATTTAGATCATTATCTGTAATGTAGAAATTCAATACTGACATACTAGATGTAGGAATCGTTTCAATCTCTTTTTCAGCATTTGTAAACTTCATAGGAACAAGCAACATTCCTCTTTTTTCCATTTTTTCTGCAGTTTCTGGTTTTACACACGCAGCAAATCCATTAGTTCTAATTACTAATTCTAATTCTAATTTACAAATTACATTCTCAGCAAGAATTCCATTTTTCATCTGTTTTATTGGTGATTCAATTTCAGCAAATGATGGAAATAATAGTGACGTGACTAAGAATAAAGAACATCCAATCACGATTTTTTTAGAAAGCACCTGTCTCAAAATCGTTTTTTTAACTTAAATAGATTGACACAAAAATTGTCTTTTAGTAGAATTGGACTAGAATTAATTAAGTAATATTTTCTAGTATACTTGCTTGAAACGAATAGGTCTTTTGGGTTGTGGTGCTATGGGTACTCAAATTGCTCTTGCAATTGATTCAGGAAAAATTCCTGCAATCTTAACTCATGTGTATGATGGTTCAAAAGATGCTTCTTCTTCATTAGTTAGAAAGCTAAAAACTAAACCTGAAATTGTTGAAAACTCTCATCTCTTATCTTCTACTCCGATCGATATTGTTGTAGAAGCAGCATCCCAAGACGCAGTAAAAGATGTGGGTTTGAGTGTTTTACAAAATAAGAAAGACTTGATGATAATGAGCGTTGGTGCATTACTTGATGAATCAATCTATGATATTTTGTTAGATGCTTGCAAATATTTCAAAAAAACTATCTATCTTCCATCAGGAGCAATTGCAGGATTAGATGGAATAAAATCTGTCAAAGGTGAATTAGAATATCTTTCCATTACTACAACAAAACATCCCCGTTCATTAAAAGGTGCCAAGTTTTTTGAAAACTCTGATATCAACTTAGATGAAATAAAATTACCAACTACAATCTATGAAGGAACTGCAAAAGAAGCCGTATCTTTATTTCCTGCAAACATCAATGTTGCAGCACTATTATCATTAACTGGTATTGGTAGCGAAAAAACTAGCGTGAAAATTATTGCAGATCCTGATACTGACAAAAACACACATCATATAGAAGCTGCAGGAAAGTTTGGAAAGATGACTTTTACAATTGAAAATTTTCCTGATCCAAATAATCCTAAAACAAGTAGATTAGCAATCTTATCTGCAATTGAAACTCTGAGAAAATATTGCTCAGATGACATTCAGATTGGTACCTAATTTGGCAATAATTGCCACATTTGATAGTTTTTTAGAGAATTATAGACTCTTTCCCATTCTTTAAATCCATACAACCTCAAATTTTTGTGGCTTATGCTGGTACAACAAGCTTCAGAACTAAAAGATGAGATTCTACGACTCAAGAAAGAAAAAGATGTGGTAATTTTAGCACACAATTATCAAATTCCTGATGTTCAAGATGTAGCAGATTTTACAGGTGATTCTTTAGGTCTTTCAAGACAAGCAGCAAAAGTTCCACAAAAGACAATTCTATTTTGTGGTGTGAACTTTATGGCAGAAACTGCCGTAATTATTAGTCCTCAAAAAAAGGTAATACTTCCTGATTTAGAAGCAGGGTGTTCACTTTCTGATTCAATTACTGTTGATGAATTACGAAATTGGAAGCAACAACATCCTGGCGCGATTGCAGTGGGCTATGTTAACACCACTGCAGAAATAAAAGCTGAACTTGATTATTGTTGTACTTCATCAAATGCAGTAAATGTTGTAAAAGCAATACCTGAAGATAAAGAAATTTTGTTCTTACCTGATATGTTTCTTGGCTCTTATGTTGCAAAAATGACTGGAAGAAAAAATATGCACATTTGGGCAGGTGAATGTCATGTTCATGCTGGTATTACTCCTGATGATGTTACAAAAAAACTAGACTCTATGAAAGATGCTGAATTTGTTATTCATCCTGAATGTAGTTGCACTACTCCTATGATGTATGATGTTGCAGATGGAAGCTTTGATAATCATAAAGTCTCAATTCTTTCTACAGAAGGAATGCTAAACCACGTTAATAAATCAAAATCAAAGAATTTTGTTGTTGCAACTGAAACTGGAATATTATACAGAATGAGACAACAAAATCCTGATAAAATATTTGCTCCTGCATCTGAAAAAGCTGAATGTCAATACATGAAGATGATTACATTAGACAAAGTGTATGATGCATTGATAAATGAAAAAAATATCGTCACTGTTCCAAAAGAAATTGCTGCCAAGGCACGTTTAGCAATTGACAGAATGCTAGCAATCAGCTAAATTGTGTGACTGATTTGGTTGGACTATTTAGTAGAACTCCAAAAGATCCTCAGCAAAAAAAGAATGTTGAAAAATTAAAAGAACTCAAAAAACTTGTCAAGGAAAAAAAATATTCTGAAGCTCTAAAATCAGGCACAGAATATTTGAGAAAAGTACCTGAAAATCATGATGTTTTGTTTACCGTTGGGGGAATTTATTATTTAAAAAACAAATACAAGACTGCTATTTCATACTTTGATAAAGCACTTGAAATTGGTGCTTATGATAAAGACGTTTTGCTGCTTAAAGCATATTCTCATCAAAAATTAGGTGAAAACAAGAAAGCAATTCAATGTTGCGAAAAAATTAGAGAAATTGATCCAAAAAACAAAACAGTTTCTGAATTGTTAGTTCAATTGAACTCAAACTTCTAAACTCATATCGATTCCTTTGACAGAATTTGTAATACTTCCTACTGAAATAATATCTACTCCTGTCTGACCATACTTTGATATGTTTTTGGAATTGATTCCTCCTGATGCTTCAAGCATTACTTTATTTCGTAGTCTCTGGTTTTTGAGATCTTGAATTGTTCGTTTGATTTGTGATGGAGAAAAATTATCTAACATGATTATTGTTGCTCCTTCTTTTGCTGCAAGAACTGCATCAGAGATATTTTCTACTTCTACTTCAAATTTTTTATGTTTTCTTTTTACTTTTTTAATTAATGATAATAGTGAATCACTTACTGCGATATGATTATCTTTAATCATCACCATTTCATCTAGTCTTAATCTATGCTTTTTACCTCCACCGATCTCTACTGCTTCTTTATCAAAATATCGAAGACCTGGGGCAGTCTTTCTTGTAGCATACACCTTTATTTTACTTGGAATTTTCTTGACAAGTTCATTTGTTTGAGTTGCAATCCCGCTCATTCTTGTAAGTAGATTAAGAGCGGTTCTCTCACACATCAAAATTTTTTCTGCATCCCCTGAAATTGTCATAATTGTTTGATCTGGTTTTATTTTTGAACCGTCATTTTTTAAAATTTTGACATGACATCCTTTAAGTCTGAAAATTTCTCTTGCATATTTTACTCCTCCAATGACTGCATTTTCTCTTGAAATGATTCTAACTACAATCTTTCTTTTTGGTAATAACGCACTTGTAATGTCGCCTTTACCAATATCTTCAGATAGAAATTGCAATAATTGTTTTTTAGAATTAAACGACAACATTATGATAAAATGATAATGTAATTTTAAAGATTTAGAAATGTTCTATGTTACTTTGATAGCATACTTGCCTTTCTGAGTAATACCAAGGGTTTTTGAAATTTGTGAATTTGTTGGATCAACTACGAGTACCACTCCACTCCAATCTGGTGTCAAGTCTGATGATTTACAAATTCTACATACTTTACCTGTGTTAACACATTTGCATTTTCTACATGCCATCTCGCGTGCCATCTTAGCTTGCCTCTACTTCAGCTTCTTTTGCTGGTTCATCTGTCTCGCTGCCAGATTTCTTAATTTCTTCTGCAATCCATTCATCTGTTCCAAGATATGGTTGTCTACATGTAATCCCAATCTTACCCATTGCAGCAGCTTTACCTAATGACACTGCAGTGATTCTTGCACGAAGTGTTGAACCAACTTTGAGTGTTCTGCCACTTTGGTTAGCTAAAATCATTCCAGACTTTACATCACTCTTTAGATAATCATCCATTACTTGTGACAAGTGAAGCAAAGCATCAGTTGGGCCTATTCTCACAAATGCCCCAAAGTCTGTAATGTCTACAATCTCTCCTTGAACAATCTCTTGTAATTTTGGATAAAATGTTAATGCTTCAAATTCAACTTTGTGAAATGTTCCACCGTCTCCGGCAATCATCTTTCCCATCTCATCAACTTTGGCATCTAAAATCATGATGATGTATCCCAAGTCTGCATTAATCATGCTCTCATACTTTTCTTTGAGAATGTTTACTGCTGCCTTTTTGAGTGTAGTTCCAAACAAGCTTGGAGGAATCCTAACAACATCAACTAGGGTAGATATAGAAAACAACTGTGCTGTTTTTCTTGAATTTCAATTTATGAATCTTTGGGTGTTTTAGGCTTAAATTTCCAAAGATTTTGCTAATTTTACAAATTTTTGATAATTTCTTTTGATGTCTAACTTATGTTTAAATAATGTAAAAGGACTTTTTGACGCAATGGTTGGAATCGATCAAGTTCTAGAAAAACTAAGTACAGTCATTGATCCAGATTTGAAAAAAGATATTGTTTCAATGGGTATGATAAAAGACTTAGAACTCAATGATGGCAATCTGAAATTTACTTTAGAGCTAACTACTCCTGCATGTCCTTTCAATGTCGAAATTGAAGATGACGTTAGAAAAGTAATTGGTGAAATCTCTGACCTAAAAAATTTTGATATGAATGTAACTGCCAAAGTCATGGAAGGACGTTCACTTGATGCAGATACTGGAATGGCAACTGTCAAAAATATTATTGGTGTAGCAAGTGGAAAAGGTGGAGTAGGAAAATCAACTGTTTCATTAAATTTAGCTTTGGCATTATCTCAAACAGGAGCCAAAGTTGGATTATTAGATGCTGATATCTATGGCCCTAGCATTCCATTGATGCTTGGAATGAAAGATGGATACATGGAAGTAGAAGATAACAAACTTCAACCAGCAGAATCAAATGGATTAAAGGTTGTCTCCTTTGGTTTCTTTGCAGAACAATCACATCAAGCAGCAATTTATCGTGGTCCAATTATTTCTGGAATCCTAAAACAATTTCTAGTTGATACCAATTGGTCGGATTTGGATTATCTTATTGTAGATCTTCCACCGGGCACTGGTGATATCCCATTAACACTTGCACAAACAATCCCGATAACTGGAATTCTAGTTGTAACAACTCCACAAGATGTTGCAAGTAATGTTGCAGTCAAAGCAATTGGAATGTTTGAAAAACTAAATGTTCCAATAATTGGTGTTGTTGAAAACATGAGTCACTTTATCTGTTCAAATTGTGATAAGAAACACTACATATTTGGTGATGGTGGTGCAAAGAAGATTAGTGAAGAATTCAATATGCCTTTCTTGGGTGAAATTCCATTAAACTCTGGAATTATGTCTGGTTCTGATTTAGGTAAACCAATTATGATAACAAATCCTGATTCCCCAAGTGCAGATGCATTTAGAACAACTGCAAAAAATATTGCTGCACAATGTAGTATTCTTGCAGCAAAACTACAACAAGAGATGGAATCTGAAAGTTCTGGTGAGGAACCTGCACCAGAAGCAAGTACTAACTAGTCACGATTCCTGTGAAGCTACCTGATTCTCTCAGAGAACAATTGAAAATTCCTTTAGGTATACTCTTACCTGAAAGTCAAGCAGACAAGTTCCATATTCAAAAACATCTCTCAGAAAACTCGTATGTAATTACAGTTGGAGATAGAACTACTGAAAAGATGATTGATTTTGGTTTAATTCCTTCTTTACAGATAATTGATCATCATGAAAAAAGACAAGAAAGAGAACCGCCAAAACTTGCAAACGCTACTGAATTAACTGTAGATAATCCTGCAGCCAAAATTACCACTCAAAGTATAGATATTATCAAAAGAGCATTTACTATGAAACCTCCTGTAAGACTAAGTGTCCATGGCGAAGAAGATCTTTTGGTGATTCCTGTATGTATTCATGCTCCTGAAAATGCCGTAGTCTTGTATGGTCAACCAAACGAAGGCCTAGTTATAGTCAAAATCACTCCAGAAATTAGAAATAAAACACAAACATTACTTGAATCAATGGAATAATTGGGGTGTGATGAGACGGTGGCTGTATGATTAATGATTACACTACTAAAACCTCTGACCCTATTAATTCATAATTTTGAAGAATCAAAATAAACCAAATATCTTACAACATTTGACATTTCCAGATAAACGCATACTACATGATGCATTATTGTGAAGCTGGATCCTGATCTTCAATTGGAAATTTTAGAGAAAGTTGGAATTTACTCTAATAGATTTTCAATTCCTGAACCTAAGATCTTGTTTGTTACAAAAGAAGTACTTGATATGCCCCGAGAAATGACAGAAGGCTGCAGAACATCTGCCTACAAATATTATGGCGTATCTTATTTACAACACAATTTAGTTTTTCTCAATGTTAGAAAAATTCCAGATGAGAAGACACTTGAAAATACAATAGTCCATGAATTGATCCATATGAGATTTCCATATCTTGCTCATGGTAAAAGATTCAACAAATTGGTAAGACAGGGACTCAAAGGAAAAATATTTCCTCCATACAAAAAAAGAAAACAAACTTCCTCTAATTGATTTATATTTCCCAGATTATGGCAAGCTGAGTATAACATGGATATTCAGGAAATTCTGCCAATTGGCGCAGGTATTGCATCCTTTATTGTTGCAGCTGGCTTAGTTGCATGGATTACAAAACAACCTTCTGGAACTAAAGAAATGATGGATATTTCAAATGCAGTCAAAGTAGGTGCTGCAGCATTTTTGAAACGTGAAATGAAAATTATTGTTCCAGTAGCAATTGCATTATCTGTAATCATTGGTGCATTCTTATCTCCATCAAATGGAATTGCATTTGCAGTAGGTGCAACACTTTCAGCAGTTGCAGGATTAATTTCATTAAAAATTACAGTAAAGGCAGCAGTAAGAGCTGCAAATTTGAGTAGCAGTGGATTAGGGAAAACATTTGCTATGGCCTTTAGAGGTGGAGCTACAGTTGGATTAGCGGTTCCTGCAATGGCATTATTAGCAATTACTGGTCTTTACATGATTTATCCAGATCCAATCACAATCGCAGGTGTTGGAATTGGTGCAAGTCTTATTGCTTTATTCATAAGAATTGGTGGTGGTATCTTTACAAAGGCAGCAGATATGGGTGCAGACTTGGTGGGAAAAGTTGAAGCGAACATTCCTGAAGATGATCCTAGAAATCCTGCAACAATTGCTGATAACGTGGGAGATAATGTTGGAGATGCTGCTGGAATGGGTTCTGATGTTTACGAATCTTACATTGTTACAATACTTGCAGCACTATTGATTGCAGCACTAATTGGCGCACCAAACTTGTTCCTTTATCCAATCCTAATTGGTTCATCTGGAATGATTGCATCCATTATTGGTGTCGTAATTGTTGGTTCTAAAAATATCACAGATGTTATGAAACCTCTTAATCGTTCATTTTATGTTTCAGCTGCTATAGCTATTGGATTAAACTTTGTATTTACAACACAATTCATTGGTGAATCTGAAACTACCTATGCTTTGTTTGGAGCAACTGTAATCGGTGTTATCTTAGTTCCTGTAATTCAAAAAATTACTGACAGATATACAAATTACAAATATGGTCCCGTAAATGAAATCGCAGACTCTGCAAAATGGGGTTATGCATCATTAACATTGATGGGAATTATCAAAGGTCTTCAATCAACAGGACCCTTTATGATTGCACTAGTTGTTGCAATTATCATATCATTTAGTATTTCATCTGCTGCAGCTCCTGAAGGTGCAGACCCAGTTCTTTATGGGATTTTTGGAACATCACTTACTGCCATGGCAATGTTAAGTCTTGCAGGAATTGTTCTAAGTATTGATGCATTTGGTCCAATTGCAGACAATGCAGGTGGTATTGTTGAAATGACTGGAATGGGTGAAGAAAATCGCAAAGTCACAGATGAGATTGATGCAGTTGGAAATACCACTAAAGCAGTTACAAAGGGATTTGCAATCGCAAGTGCTGCATTGGCTGCTTTGGCAATGATTCAAGCATTCCAGTTTGAAGCATCTCATATCTTTGAAGGTGTATTAGAATTAGATTATAGCTTGACAAATCCTGCTGTTATCGTTGGATTACTTGTTGGAGGATTGATTCCATTTATCATTACAGGTCAGCTAATTAATGGCGTTTCTAGGGCTGCAGGAAAAATGGTAGATGAAGTTAGACGACAATTCAAAGCAGATCCAGAAATTCTAACTGGAAAGTCAATCCCTGATTATGCTAAATGTGTAGATATTGCAACAGTTGCTTCAATCAAAGAACTTTGGAAATCTGCAATTATTGCAATTATTGCTCCGATAATTTTGGGAATTTTGTTAGGTCCAACTGCAGTAGCTGGATTGTTGATGGGTGCTGTTGTTACTGGAATATTCTTGGCATATCACTTGGCAAATACAGGTGGTGCATGGGATAATGCAAAGAAACTAGTAGAAATGAAAGGACAGAAAGGTTCAGAAGAACACAAAGTTGCAGTTGTAGGTGATATTATTGGTGATCCTTACAAAGACACTGCAGGACCAGCATTGAACACTGTCATCAAATTACTTAATACAATTGCAATCGTATTCGTGTCTGCTTTTGTTGCAATACTTGCTCTCTAATCCTCCACAATCAAAGTCATATCTAATTCATCAATTTGAGCTTGAATTGCTTTTTTCAAAGTATCATTGTGTGTGTCGCAGAATTTGAAATAATTGTCTGCTGTTAGAAAACATCCACAAATCCATCTAGTTTTCTTTTCACCTTCTACTGTCCACTTTGCATACTTGTGTTCTGACATGTTGTTTCTATACAGATTAATCTAAAAAATATGATCTTGTAGAAAAAGGAAAAAAATGTTTAAGGACAGCCTTCCATCTTTTGGATAAAGTAGCCGTTTTCCTTAATTGCCTGTTCAACAGGCTCTGGTGCGCCTTGTGAATGGCAGAATTGACATTCGTTTGTTGTCATCTCTGCTTCTCCTTCGCCAACTGACTTTAACCACTCTTTACCATATGCTATGGCTTTTTCGTGATCTTTTTCACCAGTGATTACATCAAAGTGCATAGTATGACCATCGGCTGCTTTGACATAGGTATCGTATACGTGAATTTCCATATTTTTTATAAAAAAAAGGGATATTTAATTCAAAGATCCTTCCTAAAAATTACAATTCAGTTAAGGTTTTTTCTTAAATATCTTCGTCTTAAATTAATGATAGATATGGTGCCTACAATAATTATTGGGACAATAATTATTGTCACAATAAAGGCATAACTAATTCGAATATTTTTAGAAACATCTACTCCTGGTTCTAAGACCGTTATACTTCTTTCAACCCAAGGATGAATTGTGCATGTATATTCAAAAAATCCTTTTTCTTTAAATGTAAATGACCATGATTTTTCTGGTAAAATTATTCCACTATCAAAATACCCATCTGGTTGAGCTTTGTCTGTTTCAGGATTGCCTAGAAAACCAATTCCTTTTCCACTTGTAACAGTGTGTCCAGTAATGTCTTCATTTACCCATGTTACTGTATCTCCTACTTCTATGTCATGATTAATAGGAACGTACCACTCGACTACTGATTTTAATTCTTTGGCATGATCTCCCTGTGGTATTGGTATCACTAACTCTTCAGCATAAATTATTGGAATTGTAAAAGCAAACAAGGTAAGTATGATAATCCCTAAAAATATTGTCTGTGAAGAGAATATGTTATGATGTGTAAATGCAGTTTCCCTAAACAATACTAAGTACCTATTCTGCACACTTTGCCGATTTTAATGA